>CAMFIW010000260.1 GCA_945952355.1 uncultured Phenylobacterium sp.
GCCTCGGTCGGTTCGGCCGGTCCGTTCATCGGTCTGTTCGGTACGGTGTACGGGATCATGACCTCGTTCATCAACATCGCGAACACCAACACGACCAACCTGGCTGTCGTCGCCCCCGGTATCGCCGAGGCGCTGCTGGCCACCGGTATCGGCCTGTTCGCCGCTATCCCGTCGGTTATCTTCTACAACTACTTCCAGACCCGCATCTCCGCTTACGGTGCGCGTACCGAAGGGTTCGTGGCTGAGCTGATGAACGCCATCTCCCGGCAGCTCGACAAGGGGGCCTAATCCACATGGCCGCCAAACTCTCAGGTTCTGGGGGTGGCAAGTACGCCGTGGATGCGAACAGCGAGATCAATGTGACGCCCTTCGTGGACGTCATGCTGGTCCTCCTGATCATCTTCATGGTGGCGGCGCCACTGGCTAGCGTGACAGTGCCTGTGGTGCTGCCGCCGGCCGTGGCCAAGCCGTCCGCCAACCCCCCGAAGCCGATCTACATCTCCATCCAGAATAACGGACGGCTGTATGTAGGCGACTTCCCCAGCGATCTCGCCGATATCGGCGACACGATGCGGAAGCAGCTCGGCAACAAGCGGAACCCCGGCAAAGAGCGGATCTACATCCGCGCCGATAAGGACGTCATGTATGGCGACTTCATGGGCGTGATGAACATGCTGCAGGACAACGGCTTCTACAGCGTGGCGCTCGTCGGCGAAGACAACAGTAAGAAGTGACGGGGTGAGACATGGCTGAAGACATCGCCCACCCCGGACACAATCCGTTCGACCCGCCGCGGCCGAAGCGGCAGTCGGGGATGATCATCGCCCTCATCGGGGCCCTGATCGTCCACGCTCTGCTGGGCGTCTATCTGTGGAAGTCCAAATTCCACGTGGAGTACAAAGAGTACTCCGACGACGTGACGGACGTGTCGATCATCAAGCCGGCGCCTCCGCCGCCTCCGCCTCCGCCGCCTCCGCCGCCGAACACGCCGCCGCCGCCGCCTCCGAAGCTGCAGCCGCGGCCTCCGGTGAACGTGCCGGCCGACATTCCGCAGATCCCGCCCCTGCCGGTTCCGCCGGTCGAGAAGCGGATCGAGGAACCGAAGCCGCCGGCTCCGGCCCCCGTGGCCCCGCCGCGTCCTTCGGTCATCCAGAACCCCGACTGGGCCCGCAAGCCCTCGGGCGAGGATATGGCCCGGTACTATCCGGACCGCGCCCAACGGATGAACGTCGAAGGCAAGGCCAGCCTGAGCTGCCAGGTCACCGCCAAGGGCACCCTCGACGGTTGCTCGGTGGTCTCGGAAGATCCGGCCGACTACGGCTTCGGCGACGCCGCCATGCGGATGGCCAAGCTGTTCAAGATGAAGCCTAAGACCCTCGACGGCGCCCCCGTCGAAGGTGGGACGGTGCGGATCCCGCTCTCGTTCCGGCTGCCCAAGAACTGATGCTTGCCGAAAGGCAGGCAGGGAAGCCCCGGGGGTTCGCCTCCGGGGCTTTTTCTTTGCGCCGGTTCCTGTTCAATCGGCGCCCACGATGGAGGCGAGGCTGTCAGGAGATCGGAACGAGGGCAGGGGCGGGGCCTGGCGCACCGACGCCACCTTCATGCTTGTCTTCGCGGTCTTCACCCTGGCCATCGTCAGCGTCGACGTCTTCACCGTCGTCCACGATCGCGCGGCGGCCGGCCGCCCGGTATCGGCCTGGGAGCCGCTGACCTGGGAAGCGACCAGCGGGCTGGTCCTGGTAGGGCTTCTGCCTTTCACCATGAGGCTGTGCCGCCGCTGGCCGCCTCAGCTTCCGCCCAGGTTCGGCTGGATCGCCTGGCACCTGCCCGCAGCTTTTCTCTTTTCGCTGGTCCACGTGGTGGCGATGGGGGGGCTGCGCTGGATGGCCTACGCCGTGGTCGGCGCCTTCTACGATCCCCTGGGGCCGCTTGGCGACTGGCCTTACGAACTGCGCAAGGACCTTCTGGTCTATGCGGGCTTCGTGGCCGCTTACGCGATCTGGCGCGGCATGGCCGGATCTCCGCAATCGGAGCTCGCGGCGAATGCCGAGCCGGAGGCCATCGAGGTTCGCGCTGGCGCGCGGCGCCTCTTCGTGCCGATCGGAGACATCCTATGGGTGGAAGCGGCGGGCAACTATGTCGAGCTGCATCGCGGTGCGGCCCCCGTCCTACACCGCGCGCCGCTCGCCCAGATGGAGCGAAGGCTGGCCCGGGCGGGCTTCGTCCGCATACATCGTTCGCGCCTGGTGCGCCTGGACGCCATCGCCGCCGTGGAGACACGGACGTCCGGCGATTTCGTGGTCCGCCTCGTCACCGGCCAGACCCTTTCGGGCAGCCGGCGATTTCGCGCTGCAACGCGGCTTGATCGCGGGGCCGCAGCCGACTAGAAGCACCCTCTCGCGATGCGCCGCCTTAGCTCAGTTGGTTAGAGCGCTAGATTGTGGCTCTAGAGGTCCCCCGTTCGAACCGGGGAGGCGGTACCATCGCGGGTCGGCCTGGCCTATCCTCACGCAGACCGGCGGAGGCGTGCGGATGAGATCGAAGGTTCTGGCGGCCTTGGCCGCGCTGGCGGTCGCCACGACCGCGCAGGCGGAGCCCCCCCACTTGCTGACCTTCAAGGACATCCTGGCCATGCCCCATGCGGGGGGCGGCCGGAAGATCGCCTATGGCGCCGACCCGTCGCAGTATGGCGAGCTGTACTTGCCGAAGTCCAAGGGCGCACATCCGCTCATCGTGATGATCCACGGCGGCTGCTGGCGCGCAGACCTGCCGGGGCTGGAACTGCAGCAACCCCTGACCGAAGCCCTGGTTTCCCACGGCTGGGCGGTCTGGAATCTGGAATACCGCCGCATCGGCCACGCGGGCGGCGCCTATCCCGGAACTTTCCAGGATGTCGCCATAGGCATCGACGCGGTGCGAGGCTTCGCCAAAGCCACTCACATCGATCTCCAGCGCGTGGTGTTCATGGGCCATTCGGCTGGCGGCCATCTCGCCGCCTGGGCCGCCGGCCGACCGCACATCGCCCAGGCCAGTCCGCTCTGGACGAAGGACCCGTTGACACCCCATGCGGTGGTCACGCTCGCGGGCCTGAACGACCTCGAGAACTACCGCGACAAGGGCACGGACGCGTGCGGCGGACCCACCACGGTCGAGAGCCTGGTCGACGCCAAGGCCCGCGGCGAGGCAGCCTATGCCGATACCTCTCCGGCGCGACTGCTGCCGCTTGATCGTGGCCAGATCGTCGTCTCCGCCGAACATGATCACGTGATCGGGCCGCCGCTCGGGGAAGCCTATGGCTCCAAGGCGATCAAGGCGGGCGACCCTGTCCAGGTCATCACCATCGCGGGCGCCGGTCATTTCGAACTGATCGATCCGGGCTCAGTCGCTTGGAAGACCCTGTTTCCCCTGGTCGACGCCCTTGGCGGCCTGCCGGCCAAGCCCTAGTCGGAAGCCATGTCCGAAGATCCGCCTCGCCGCAAAACCCTCAGCCTCAAGCCCGGCGTCGTCGTCACGCGACCCCTGGGGCCCGAGCCGATCCGCGCGCCGAAGCCCGCGAAGCCAGCGAAGGTGGAGCCGCCTCCGCCGCCCAGCTACGGCTGGAAGTGCAAGCCCTGCGGCAAGGGCTTCGATCCGCCCCCTGGCGCTCCAGACGACGAGACCGTCCGCTGCCCGAACTGCAACGCGCGCATCGGGCTGGTGGGCGATTTCAAGCAGGATCCGCCGCCAAACCGGCTTCGCGCGCGGCCTGTCAAGCGCTGAGCCCTTGCCCGTTCCCGACGCCGGGCTAGGCTTCGGGCGAAGACACGGGGACGCGGGTGATCATTACCTTTCAGGAGCGGTTATCATGCCATCCGTTCATCGAACGGGTCTGGCGCTCATTCAGCGACCGCGGCGGCCCGTTCCTCTCGGTAGCCTCGCCCAACCTCGAACTGGTCGTCACGCGGCTCCCCGGCGTCACCATGGTGACCCTCCGCGGCCCGGAGACGATGGCCACGATGGTCGAGTGCCCGCCTGATGGCCAATGGGTGGCCATCCGCTTCCGCGCGGGCGTCTACCTGCCCGCCGTACCCACCTGGACCCTCCTGGATCACCGCAACCTCGACCTTCCGGTCGGGGCCGACGGTCGGTTCTGGCTGGAAGGGGAGGCCTGGGACCTCCCCACCTATGGAAACGCGGAGACCTTCGTCTCGCGTCTGGTCCGCCGCGGCGTCCTGGCGCGCGATCCGGCCGTC
The DNA here is from genome assembly GCA_945952355.1 of uncultured Phenylobacterium sp. Classification (GTDB taxonomy): domain Bacteria; phylum Pseudomonadota; class Alphaproteobacteria; order Caulobacterales; family Caulobacteraceae; genus Phenylobacterium. The sequence goes on from CAMFIW010000260.1 coordinate 4,233, forward strand.
GAGGGCGTTCTGCAGGGCGATCGTCAGGCTCTTACGCGGCGCTCGGTTCAGCGTCATTTCCTGCATGCCACGGGGATGACCCATGGCGCGCTCCGTCAGATTCAGCGCGCCCGCCATGCCACCAATCTGCTGCGCGACGGCCTTTCGATCCTCGATGCCGCCCACGAGGCCGGATATTTCGACCAGGCGCACCTGACCCGCGCCCTGCGCGGCCTGATCGGACAAACCCCCGCGCGCATCCTCCGCCAGGAGCAGCAGTTGTCGTTTCTGTACAAAACAGCGGCCGTCGCCTGAGGCATGGTCGCGCCGCCCGCGATGCGCGGGCACAGTTCGCAGGAGGCCAAGCCGTGCAGATCGATCCGTATATTTTCTACCAGGGCCGCGCCGAGGAGGCGCTCAACTTCTATGTCGAGGCCCTTGGGGCCAAGATCGAGGCCCTTGTCCGCTTCGGCGAGATGCCCGGCACCGAGGGGCCGCTGGCCGCCGCTCGCAAGATCCTGCACGCCGCCGTTCGCATTGGGGACACCCTCGTCCTGGCGAGCGACGGGGAGAGTAGTGGCCACGCCAGTTTCGTGGGCTTTTCGCTCTCGCTGAACGCCGGGGATGACGCGGAGGCCCGGCGCCTGTTCGACGCCCTGGCCGTGGGCGGCCAGGTCCGAACGCCGTTGGGCCCGACGCCCTTCTCGTCCAGTTTCGGGATGGTCGCCGATCGGTTCGGTGTCCCGTGGACGGTGGTCGTTGCGCCACCGGCCGCCTGATCTGGACCAAGGGGGAGATCCATTAGATGTCGGACCTGACTTCGGCGCCCGCCCGACGCGGCGCGCAATACTGGGTGGGCTGGGCCATGAGTGGCCTCGTCATCGCCTTCATGATGCTGGACTTCACGATGAAGCTTCTGGCGCTGCCGGTGGTCATCGAGGCGAGCGGCGGCCTGGGCTATTCCGCGACGCCGGAC
>CAMFIW010000261.1 GCA_945952355.1 uncultured Phenylobacterium sp.
AATGACGGCGCGCTTCGCGCGCTCTTGTCCGTGTCCGTCCGTGTTTTCCGTGGCCGTCCTTCACGGCGGTCGACCCGCCCCCGGCCTCTACGGCCACCCCGTTCGTGTGGGTTCGTGTGGTTCGTCGTCGCGCGAAGCGCCCCTACATCGGCCGCGCCAGCATCCACACCGCCATGGCGATCATCATCAGGTTCTCCGTCAGCGACACGAACCCCAGCGGAACCTTGCTGTCCCCGCCCACGCACGCGCACTTCAGCTCGCGCCGATCGAGATAGACCGCCTTGAACACCGACACCGCTCCGATCCCGCCGATCGTCAGCGCCAGCGGCGCCGAGAGCCGGGTCAGCACGCCCGCCGCCATCAGCACCCCGGCCGTCAGCTCCGCATACGGATAGACATAGGAATAGGGCACCCACCTCCGGGCCAGCAGGTCGTAGCCCAGGAACATCGACGAGAACCGTTCGACGTCCTGCAGCTTCAGCATGGCCAAGAGGCACATGGAGAAGGCGATGAACCACTCGCCCACGCGCGGCGTCACGACCGTCCCGAAGGCCGCATAGGCCGCCGCCAGCGCCATCAGCGCCGCCACCGCGAACACCGCGATCACCGGCCGGTAGCTGGTCGCCCCGGCCGCGGCCACCTTCAGCCCCAGCTTCCGCTTCAGGTCCTCGTAGCCCCCCACCCGCTCGCCGCCGATGAACACCTGCGGCGTGGTCGAAACCCCCTGCGCGGCCTTGAAGGCGTCGATCGCCTCGCGGCTGCGCAGAGGGTGGTCCTCGACCCGGTAGCCCTTGCGGCGCAGCAGGTCCCTGGCCTTCAGCCCGTAGGGACAGAGATGCTGGTCCATGACCATGCGGTAGAGGACGGCGGTGGGGGCGGACATCTGGAAACTCCTCGTTCCCACCCCATGTAGGGTCCGTACCATGGTACGGAGTCAAATATGCCGCGCATGACCATCGGAGCCCTCGCCCAGGCCGGCGGGGTCGGCGTCGAAACCGTCCGCTACTATCAGCGCCGCGGCCTGATCGGCACGCCGGACCGCCCGACCAATGGCGGCCTCGGCGGCGGCTTCCGCAGCTATGGCGACGACGACGTCCGCCGCCTGCGCTTCATCCGTTCGGCCCAGGCGGCCGGCTTCACCCTGGACCAGATCACCGAACTGCTGCGCCTCGACGCCGGCCACGACCGCGACCGGGCCCGCGCGCTGGCCGAGGCCCGCATCGAGGCCCTCGACGCCCAGATCGCCGAGCTCCAGGCCGCCCGCAACGCGCTGACCCGCCTCGCCGGCGCCTGCGCCCAGGCCCACGCCGGCCCCTGCCCCATCCTCTCCGCCTTCGAGCGCGACGCGGTGGCTTAGAGGCCGCTTCGCGGAACCACGAACCAACACGAACCAACACGAACGGGTCAGTTCGGCGAGGTCAGCGCGGCTCGACGGCCGTGAAGATCAGCCACGGAAAACACCGAAAGCACGGACGGCTCAGCAGCCACCCCGCGCGAAGCGCGATCAAACCGAACCCCAACCTCGCCGAACCGCTTGCCTGCAGCTCAGCGGATCGAATGACGGCGCGCTTCGCGCGCTCTTGTCCGTGTCCGTCCGTGTTTTCCGTGGCTAATCCTTGAGGCCGTCGAACCGCCACGGCCTCGCCAGCACGACCCCGTTCGTGTGGGTTCGTGTGGTTCGTGGTCGCGCGAAGCGCCCTAGTGGATCGTGGGCTTGGACGTGTTCTTCCGCCAGAGCTCCTCGGTCAGAACGTTGGCGAACCCGATCCAGCCGACATAGGGCGTGACCATGCCCGCCGCCGGCGCATCCACCTTCCGCGCCCGCCAGGCATAGGCCGCCGAGGCGCCGAGCGAGGCCACCGCCGTCGCGAGCTGGCCGCCCAGCCGCCGCGGCCCCAGCGCCATCCACAGCGCGTTCAGCCCCTGGGCCGCGCCCCACAAGGTCAGCGCCTGGGTCCGCGCCGGGCTCTTCGGCGCGTTCCAGATCCGCAGGCCCGACAGCGTCAGGGCCATGAACAGCGGCGGCCAGACCAGGCCGAAGGCCGCGCGCGGCGGCTGCAACGGCGTCTGCTCCAGCGCGTCATAGTCGGCCTTCACCTGCGGATTGTCCGGCGTCGGCGCATTGGCCCGCGCGATCAGGGCCGAGGCCAGCACGGCGCCCGCCGTGATCGCCACCCCGATCGCCACGTGCCGGGCCGAGCGGCCCCGCGCATTGGTGATGTCCTGGAATGCGTCGGTCAGGTTGGACTTGATGCCCTCGACATCCATGGCGGCCTCCTTGCGCTGGCGAGGAAACCGGTGTGGCGAGGCTTGGTTCCTAGCGTGGGACCCGCAGGCGGATCGGCGCGCCGCCGGCCGGGCCGTCGCACATGATCAGGAGGTCGTAGCCGCGGGCGTCTTCGCCGAGCACGGTCAGGCTCTCCGGCTTGGCGCCGGCCCCGTGCGGCACGTCCGCGAGCGCCCGCACCGTCCCGCTGATCCCATCCCAAAAGAACACCTGCGCCCGGGTCGGCGTGGCTGAGCCGTCATCCCCCGCCTGAGGTCCCGACAGCACCAGGGAGCCACCGGCCGCCAGAGCCGCCAGGTCGCGGATCCCCTGCCCGGCCCCCAGCGGCAGGACGCTCACCACAGGCGCCGCGGGCGCCCCGTCGAACAGCGCCGCTTCCGACACCTTCATCACATAGGCCCCGGCCGATGAGATCGGCCCGCGGAAGCCGAAATAGAGCTGGTGGTCGCGGACCGCGAGGCCCTCGATGTTCACCCCGTTCTTCTGCAGCGGCTGGTCGACATGGGCCTTCAGGGGCGGCGTCGCCTTCAGGATGGCGAGCAGGGCGCCGCTGGTCTTCACCTTGCCGGTCGGCCGCCCCGTCTGCGGATCGACCTTGGCCCGATAGACCCAATAGCGGCTGTCCTGGTGCTCGGCGGTCTTCTTGGTTACGCCGTGCGAGCCGGTCAGATAGTAGGCGCCGTCGGCATAGGCCACCGCCTCGGCGTCCGTCTCACCCTCGCCGCCACCCAGCAGGTCGAGCTTGTCGCCGGGTATGATCTTGCCCCCGACCAGGCTGAACTCCCGCGCATACCGCTTCTCGTCGCTGACCATCAGGCAGACGCCCGGCCGCGCGCAGGCCGCGCCGCTGATGTTGGTCGCTTCCTTCTCGTCCTTCAGCGGCGGGCTGATCGCCACCGCCAGCGGCGGCGCTGCGGCGAGGATCAGCAGCGCGGCGAGGATCGGACTGGGCATGGCGGCCTCCGGTCAGGGGGCCAAGCTACGACCAAAGCGCGAGCCCGCCCAGGGCTCGCGCTCCGGATTGCGGTTCAGGCCGCCAGGACGACCCTGCGGCGGACCATCAGGCCCACCCCGAAGAAGCCCGCGATCATCATCGCCCAGGTGGCCGGCTCGGGAACCGCAGAGCCCTTGCCCAGGCCGCCGATGGTCAGATTGTCGATCAGCATGCCGCCCGTGAAGTAGGTGTACGTGGTGTCCGTCCAATCATCGTAGCCGATCGCCTCGATACCGGTGATGTCGACTTTCCGGATGCCGAGATCCGACGTCAGCCCAACGAACCGCGGCGTGATCGTGGTGTCAGGGAACGGTGCGACGATCGGTGGCAGGAGGTTCAGCACTTGGGTGCTGCCATCCCCAAAGGTCACGGTCGCGATCGCGCCATAGCTGTCCAGGTAGTCGAAGCCCATGGCGTAGACATTGCCGCCACTCGACAGCGCGGTGGAACCAAAGCCGATCTCGTAAGCCGGAGCGACCGTGCAGCGGACGACGCCGGGGCACGTCAGATAGACGGTCTCCAGCATGCCGCCATAGATGCTGTTGTGGTCAGTGGGGCTCTTATAGGTCGATTGCCCCAGGACGGCGTTCATCTGCGCGTCCGTCTGGCTCGCCTGGTAGCCAGGGTTGCCATAGTCGTCGACGATGGTGGCCGTCAGCCCGCTCGTGAACGCGGTGCGGTTCGTGAAGATGACGGTCGACGCCTGAGCGGCCCCGCCGATGAAGGCGGCGCCGATGACCGTGGCGAACATCGCCCAGCGGAACAGGTTACGCATGAAAATCCCCAACAGCCCAATGGTGAAGCTGCGGGACACTATCGTCACACTCGAAGACCGCAATGCGACACACGCTGGGCGGGAAGTGCGCAATGAAGAAGGCCGCCCTCAGGGGCGGCCCTCCATCGCCTCTTCCCCCATCCATGGGGGAAGTGGCCCGAAGGCCTCTGGGCCGAGGGTTGATGGGGGTGCGTAGCCTGTAACGTCACGCGCTTCGGCTACTCACCCCCATCGTCGCTCGCCGTTTTCAGCGTCTCACGACACTTCCCCCGCGAGCGGGGGAAGCCTGTCCTAGAAGATCTCGAACAGGCCCGCCGCGCCCATGCCGCCGCCGACGCACATGGTGACCACGCCGTACTTGGCGCCGCGACGCTTGCCCTCGTGCAGGATGTGGCCGGTCGCGCGGGCGCCGGTCATGCCGTAGGGGTGGCCGATCGAGATGGCGCCGCCGGAGACGTTGTACTTCTCCGGATCGATGCCGAGCTGGTCACGGCAGTACAGGCACTGCGAAGCGAAGGCCTCGTTCAGCTCCCACATGTCGATGTCGTCGATCTTCAGGCCGTTGCGCTCGAGCAGCTTCGGGATCGCGAACACCGGGCCGATGCCCATTTCTTCCGGGCCGCAGCCGGCCACGGCCATGCCGCGATAGGCGCCCAGCGGGGTCAGGCCGAGGCGGGCCGCTTCCTTGGCTTCCATCAGCACCACCGCGGCGGCGCCGTCCGACAGCTGGCTGGCGTTGCCGGCCGTGACGTACTTGCCTTCCTTGATGATGTTCCCGCCCTTGAACACGGGGCTGAGCTTCTGCAGGTCGGCCAGGGTCGTCTGCGGACGGTTGCCCTCGTCGAGGGTCAGGGTGACTTCCTTCTCGGAGAACTCGCCGGTCTCCTTATTCTGCACCAGCATGGTCGAGGTCAGCGGCGCGATCTCGGCCGTGAACCGGCCCTCGGCCTGGGCCTGAGCGGTGCGCTGCTGGCTGATCAGCGCATACTCGTCTTGGTACTCGCGCGAGACGTTGTAGCGCTCGGCCACGATCTCGGCGGTCTCAATCATCGAGGTGTAGATCTCGGTGGTCGCCGTATCATTAAAAAAATCCGAGGTGCGGTAGCGGTTCATCTTGTCGTTCTGGACG
>CAMFIW010000262.1 GCA_945952355.1 uncultured Phenylobacterium sp.
GATAGGCGATCATGAGAATCAGCGCGCTGAGGCCGAACGCGCCCCAGAGCGTGTGCGACTCGGTGATGAGCCAGGCTGCGACGCTGAGATTGCTCGCCACCGTGGCGATCCGGGCGTTCCGCCCCATGCCGCCGCGCAGGAAGCTCAGGGCCGTGACCAGGAGCGCACCGACCGCGATGCCGCGCACGAACACATCCAGAATGGCCAGCGACGCTCCCATGGGCGGAGCCTAGCACGGCCCTGGCGGCCGGGCAGCGGACGGTCCCAAAACAAAAACGGCCCCGGAGGTCTCCCTCCGGGGCCGCTCGAAAAGATCCGCGAAGAGCTCGCGGCCCTCGCCCCTCGTTCGAGGGGCGACATCAGGCAATGGGCGCGCGATGGACGCCGGAACCGGTATCCACTTCCGGCTGTCGCGCGCCGCGTCTTACTTGATGGTGACCGAGGCGCCGGCTTCTTCCAGCTTCTTCTTCACTTCTTCGGCTTGTTGCTTCGAGACGTTCTCGACGACGTTCTGCGGAGCGCCTTCGACGAGGTCCTTGGCTTCCTTCAGGCCGAGGTCCGGACGGACGCCGCGGACTTCCTTGATCACGTTGATCTTCTTGTCGCCACCGGCGGTCAGAACAACGGTGAACTCGGTTTGCTCTTCGGCGGCTTCGGCCGGAGCAGCGGCGGCGCCACCGCCGACGGCGGCCACGGCCACCGGAGCGGCGGCGGAGACGCCCCACTTTTCTTCCAGCAGCTTGGAGAGCTCAGCGGCTTCCAGGACGGTCAGGGTGGAGAGGTCTTCGACCAGCTTTTCAAGCTTCGACATGGGTTAGGTCCTTAAAACGAGAGATGTGGTTGTGTCGGAAAATGACGATCAGGCGGCGTCTTTGGTCGCGTACGCGTTGAAGACGCGGGCCAGTTGACCGGCCGGGGCCTGCAGGACGCCGGCGATCTTGGTCGCGGGGGCTTGCAGAAGGCCGATGATCTTGGCGCGCAGCTGGTCGAGGGAGGGAAGCGTCGCAAGCGCGCTCACACCCTTGGCGTCCAGCACTTCCTGACCCATGAAGCCGCCGACGATGGCGAACTTCTCGTTCTCTTTCGCGAACTGGGTCGCGACCTTGGCGGCGGAGACAGGATCCGGCGCATAGGCGATGGCGACCGGGCCGGTGAACAGGGCGTCGCCCGCTTCACCGATCGAGCCGTCCAGGGCCTTCTGGGCCAGGGTGTTCTTCACCACCTTCAGCGCTGCGCCTTCCTTGCGGAGGCGGAGGCGAAGATCGGTCATTTCCGCAACGGTCAGACCCAGGTTGTGGGTCACGACCACGGCGCCGGCGCCATCGAACACGCTTTTCAGCGCCTCGATCGACTCCTGCTTTTGAGCGCGGTCCATTGCGGTCTCCATACTCAGGTCCGGCCCCGGGACCATTCCCGAGACCGTAAGCAGCCTGCGCGGGGAAACCCCACGTGTGGCCGCGCCTGTCCTGTTGAGAGAAGCCGCAGTCTCCACGCCCTGCGCCTGCGCGCCGGGCCTGAGAAACCTCATCTTCCCGTCTCCCCACGATCGAGGAAGGGCCCTTCCTCGGATTATGGTCCCCGGCGACCCCGGAGCCCTCGCAGTTCTTGGACAGGATCGGGGGCGAACCCCCGAACCCGCCTCCCCTTGGCGGAGGAGGCGAAACTCTAGAAGGCGCGGCTCTTACACGAAGCGCCGGGCGAACTCAACCGCCCGCGAGAAACGCCGCCTTCTCCAGGTCCTTCGGCCGCCCGAAGCGTTTCAGGATGCGCGCCTGATCGGCCAGGCTCGGCACGGGCCAGTCCCGCCCCCCGAACCGCGCCGGCCTCAGGTCCCAAACCCCTACGGGCGACCAGGTCCCATCGGGGCCGCGCAGCATCAGCCCCCCCATCACCTCGGCCTTTCCCGGCGCGAAGTCGTAGCGGGAAAAGCGCGAACGGAACCGCGCGCTCGGGTCTGGCGCATAGGCCGGATCGCGCCAGCCAGCCCAAGCCACCTCCAGCGCCAAGGCCCCGGCCTCGGTGGTCAGGATGTCGACGTCGTCACAGGCCGGCCACGCCGAGCCAGCCACGATCAGCGCAGCGCTGCCGATCAGGCTCCAGGGCTCGGCGAGCGCATCGAGCGCCGGCGCCAACCGCAGGAGCAGGCGTTCCAGGTCGTTCGGAGTCATTTCCCCCTATCGCAGCCTGCGGGCGAAACGCACAAGCCCCGCCCTATCGCTCGCGGATCACCTTCGGCGCGTCGGCGACCGTCGCCAGGTCGAGCTCCAGTTCGACGCCCACGCGCGGGATCCACGCCCCCACAGTGAAGCCGCCCCAGGCTGTCACCACCCGGTTCGCGACACCGTCGCGGAACACCGCGCCAACGCGCGCCGGCTTGAAGCTGTCGTGCAGGAAGACCTCCACACGCTCGCCCTCCAGCCGGTCGTCCGGCGCCGCGACCTGCAACGCGATGCGGATCCAGTTGCGATTGCGGGTCTGACTGAAGGACGCCGATAGCCGATAGCCGTCACGCTCTGGCCGCCCCCCGAACCGCCCCTTGTTCGGGTCGTCGGGATGTGTGACGGGCGACTTCAGGCCCGGCGGGTCGCTTCGGGCGTTGGGGACTTCGACTGAGGCGTCGTCGGCCATCCCGTCGAGTTCGCTGAGCGCGTGGCTGAGCAGTGCCTGCAATTCGGAGGCCGGCGCGCCGAAGAGAGTCGCCAGTTGGGCGCCGCGATCCAGCGCCTCGCCGGAGGCGGGCTGCGGGTCGGCGCCGACCAGTTCGGCGGCCCTCAGCGCCACGGCCTTGGCGTCCGGCGACATGAGGTCGAGCGGATCGGGTGCGCGGTCGGTGGGACTGGCCGCCGGCACGGTGTCGGTCACTTCGCGCAACTTGGCCGCAACGGCGTCGATGGCGGCCTCCAAGCTGCCCGGCTTGGCGGGCTGGTCCGCCACCAGGTCGCCCTTGGCCTGCGCCGCGCGCCAGGTCAGCCATGGCGCCGTCCCGCCACCGCCGCGGCCAGCCGCGCGAAAACCGATATCACCAGGCACCGCCTTGGGGTCCTGAGTGCTGCGGGCCACGGTCCAGCTCCATGCGCACTCCAGCATCGGTGGGCTGGTCAGGGGCGCCGCTCGCAGATCGTTTCCCTGCCCCACCGCCTGCAGCCGCCAGATCATCGCCGTCGCATCCGGCAGGCTCGCGCCCGCGACGACGCCCCGCAGCCAGTCCGCGGCACGACCCCGCCATCGCGTGGCGAAAGCCGTCTGGTCCTCGGGGGTCTCGGGCCAGGCCTCGTCGAGGGCCGGCGATGCGCCGAGATCGATCCGCGCCAGGGCCATCGCCGCCGCATAGAGCCGCAACAGGGGATCGGCCTCCGGACCGTCCAGCGCCGTGGCCAGCGCCTGCCCCAGCGACCCTCGCCCCGCCCCCAGGTCGTGGAGCAGGATTTCCGCCAGGCGCGCGGCCTCGGCGAGCTGACGTGGCGGCGCCGCGCGCGGCACGGACGCCACCACGGTTCGGGACGGGTCGATTCCGTCCCGGCGCACGGTCTGGAACCCGTCGCCCGCCGCCTCCAGAACCTGGCCGCTACCGGCGCTCATGAACACCACGGTGCGCCGGTCGCGCAGCGCGGGCATGGTCTGATCCAGGGTCTCTCCCGTGAGCGCCACATAGCGCAGGCGATAGAGGCCGGGCCGGACCTGGTAGAGCCGGCAGGCATAGCTGTCCTGGGTCTGGTCTTGCAGGGCGGCGGCGGCATGGCCGTCGGAACGCATCGATCGGTCGTCGTGGTCCAGCAGCCTCAGGCCGGCGCTCAGGTCCAGCTTCTGGTTCAGCGAGTCCGCGCGGATGATGACCGCGATCTCCGAACCGTAGTCGCGCTCCGACGGCCGGCTCAGCTCCTCCACGGCCTTGGCGACCCCCTCCTCGCCGGCGGGCGACCCCGCCGCCAGGGCTTCCACCGGGCCCGGGGTCGGATCGGGCCGCACCACCAGCGGCTTTTCAATCGGCAACAACCGGACGAGCTTCTGGGACACTTGGCCTCCGGACGTCCAGTCGACCATGTAGACGCCTTCCGCGAGACTGAGCGTCAGCTCGTCCGTACCCGTCCCCACCACGCGGTAGTCGGTGTCCACGACCTTGATCTCGACGCCAGGTTCGCCATAGGCCACCAGCGTCGCCATGCCGCGCGAAACGTTGACCTCAGAGGCTGACATGGGTCGGTCCAGGGCCCGGGTGTTTGAACGCGGTCGACGACTGTGTGGCCGCGACGTCCAGGGAGTAGAATCGGTCGACCGCCACGGTGACCCTCGCGCCCGCAGGGCCCGCCGTCAGTGGCGCGCCGATAGGCGCGCCCTTGTCGTCGACGAGCTGAACCGAAGCGCCCGCCGGCAGGCCCCCGAAGTCGATGACGACGTCGGCCAGGATCAGAGGTGTCGGGATCTCCGGTCCGGCGACAAGGGTCGGCAGCGGTTCGTCGGGGTTGCCGGAGAAGCTCGCTCGCTGCTCGTTGGGCGCGCAGGCCGCAGGCAGGTTGTCGCGCACATAGAGCCTCAGACTCTCCAGGGACAGCGCCTGGGTGTCGGGATCGCGCACCGTGCGCAGGCCGCGCATAAGGGTCTGGGAAAAGGCGCCGCGCACGGGCGGCCCGGCCGTCTCGAACGCCGCCTTGTCCTTCTGGGCCGCGGCGCCGACGCCCCAGGTCGGGCTGGCCAGCTGGCGGCTGTTGGCGGACCCGATCACCGGCGCCGGCATGTTCAGCTTGGTCAGGCTGATCCGACAGCAGTCGAGGAACATGAACACCTCGTCGAAGCCGTTGTTCAGCAGCGCGCGCTTGAAGTCCTCGCAGGGGATGAGCCCCATCACCGTCTGGGCCAGGGGCCGGAAGTCGCCGAGCACGAAGCAGGTCTGGGTATCGACGGTCGATCCTGTGACGTTGCTCTGCACTCCGTGCCCCGCGAAGAACACGTAGCAGCGGCGCGGCTCGGCGTCGGCGGGATCGGTGAAGCGGTCGGCCGCCGCTTGGCCTGCGGCCCGCAGCGCGGTCTCAACGACGTTCTTCTCCTTGGGCGCCCGACCGAAATCGGCGGCCATCCCGTCGTCGTCGATGTCCCACCAGCCGGTGGCCGTCTCCCGCGCCAGGAAGTTGACGACAGACTGCGGCTTTCCCGTCGGCGCTGGATGGGTCCAAAGGTAGAGCCTGGAG
>CAMFIW010000263.1 GCA_945952355.1 uncultured Phenylobacterium sp.
TGATCGCGTTGCCCACCAGGTTGAACAGCACCTGGCGGACCCTGCGCGCATCGAGCGCGACATGCGCCGGCACGTCGGTGGAGACATCGAGGGTGAGCGCCAGTCCGCGCTCCGAGGCGGTGGGGGCCCAGAAGGCCTCCATCTCGGACAGCAGGAGCCGGACGTCGCAGGGCCCCTTGGCGATCTCCATCTGGCCGGCGTCGATCTTCGACAGGTCCAGGATGTCGTTCAGGATCACCATCAGGAGCTCGCCGCTCTTGATCAGGGTGTCGACCTGCTGGCGCTGGGCCGGCGCGAGATCTGAACGCTGCAGCAGCTGCGCCATGCCCAGCACGCCGTTCATCGGCGTGCGGATCTCGTGGCTCATCGTGGCGAGGAAGGTCGACTTGGCGAGGCTCGCCTGGCGGGCCTCGTCGCGCGCCTCGGTCAGATGCTCGATCAGGTCGTTCTTCTCGCCCTCCCGGGCCAGGATGTCGGCGCGGGCGCGGCGGGCCGCGAGTTTGATGAGGCCCAGCGTGCCGCCCAACCAGACGGCGGCGCCCCCAAGGAGCAGGCCCTCGTTCACGGCGATCATGGGTCCCCCAGGACGCTCGCGTGGATCTTAAGGTTACCGTTCGCACGCCATGTCTTGAAAAATCCTTTGCGGACGGGGCCTTGCGCAGATGTCCGGCCCTGGCGAGGCTTGGCTGTCACAGACCCGAAATGAAACGGGATCAGGGAGGAGATCATGATCATCGCCGCTATCGCCGCCGCCGTGGCCGTCACCGCTCCCTGTGACCTGGAGCATCCCTCCGGTAGGCCGGGCTGCACGCGCGCGGCCGTCGACGCCCTGCCGATGAATGCGATCCAGGTGATCGGCACGCACAACAGCTACAAGAAGGCGATCGCGCCGAAGGAGTTCGCGCTCCTGCGGTCGATCGATCCGAAGACCGCCAAGACGCTAGACTATTCGAAGCCTCCTTTGACCGATCAGCTCGAGGCCGGCGCCCGTCAGCTCGAGCTCGACTTCGTCTACGATGGCGAGGGGGGACGCTGCGCCACGGCTCTGGGCCTGAAGATCGCCAAGGACGCCGAAACCGATCCGTATGACGCGTCCCAGATGATGAAGCCCGGCATGAAGGTGATGCACGTGCCGGACATCGACTATCGCAGCGTCTGCCCGACCTTCGTCAGCTGCTTGGGCGAAATCCGCGCCTGGTCCAAGGCGCATCCGGACCACCTGCCGATCCTTATCATCATGAACCTCAAGGACGACCAGATTCCGGTGCCGGGCGCCGTGCCGCTGCTGCCCTTCGACGCCAAGGCGATGGACGCGATCGACGCGGAGATCCGCTCCGTCTTCCCCAAGGGCGCCCTGATCACACCGGACCGGGTGCGTGGCAAGCACGCCACCCTGCGCGAGGCGGTGGCGGCCGGCGGCTGGCCGAAGCTCAGGACGGCCCGCGGCAAGGTGATGTTCGCCATCGATGAGAACGCCGCCAAGACCGACCTCTATCGCGCCGGCCATCCGACCCTCGAAGGCCGCGCCATGTTCATCAACACGCCCGACCTGACCTCGCCAGCGGCGGGGTACATCACCCTGAACGAGCCCGAGGCGCTGGCCGGCAAGATCGACGCGGCGCTGAAGGCCGGCTTGATCGTCCGCTCCCGCGCCGACGCCGACACCTTCGAGGCCCGCGACAACGATCGCCGCCGCCAGGTCGACGCCTTCAATTCCGGGGCCCAATACGTCTCGACGGACTACATGACGCCGGACGTGCGGTTCGGGCCCTACGAAGCCCATTTGCCGGGGGGCGGCGTGGGGCGGCTGAACCCCAAGACGGCGAAATGAACGCGGTGCTGGACGCGCCGTCGGCCTTGATCTGGGGGTTCCGCTTCCAGGGGGGGCGGGCGCTGCCGGCGACCGAGTTCGACCTTACCGCGGACTTTGCCAAGGGCGAGGGCTGGGTCTGGCTGCACTTCCCGCTCGGCGACTTGCGGGCGCGCGCCTTCCTCAAGGGTTTCGAGGCGATCCCGCTCGCGGCCCGAGACCTCATGTTGTCCGATGAGAGCCGGCCCCAGTTCCAGTTCGCCGAGGGGTGGGTGAATGGGATCCTGCCGGATATGCAGCGCGACCTGGCGGGGCGGGCGACCGGCGCCGGGCGGCTGCATTTCGTGGCGAGCGAACGGCTGCTGGTCACGGCGCGGCTGCATGCCCTGCGGGTGGTCGACGATGTCCGCCACGAGTGCGAACGGCATGGTCGCGCGGTCAGCCCGGTCGCCGCCGTGGTCCGCTTCGTCGAGCGCTATGTCGACCTGTGCGAGAACCGCGCCCACCAGATCGCCGAGGAACTCGATCGGGTGGAAGACCTGACCCTGGTCGAGGAATCGGAGCTGGAGGCGGTGCGGCTCGGCCCGACCCGGCGCGAGGTCTCGCGCAACCACCGGGAATTCACAGCCCTGCGCAGCGCGCTTCACCGGGCCATGGGGCCGCGCGAGCCGCACGCGCTGGCGGCGCTGAGCGAGCACCTGCCGCGGCTCGCCCAGGAGGTCGAGGACCTCAGCCGCGAGAGTGTCAGCCTGCAAGACCGGGCCCGCCTGCTGCACGAGGAAATCGACACCAGAATCACCGGCGCGACCAACCGCAGCATGCGCGCCCTGACCATCATCTCGACCCTGCTCATCCCGCCGACCCTGATCGTCGGCGCCTTCGGCATGAATGTCGGCGGCATCCCCTGGGCGAGCGGGCAGGGGGGCTTCGTCGCCGCCTCGATCCTGTGTCTCACGGTGGTCGGCGCCGCCTGGTGGATGTTGCGCCGGATGCGGATCCTCTAGCCGGGTCGGGCGCCCGCGTGGCGGGGCAGGCCGTCGTCGGCGATCTCCCACCAGTCGGCCTTGTCATCGACGTAGAAGTGGAAGCCGCACGCGGCGCCCGTCGGGTTGTCGAGGGTCCCGGCGCGAAGGCGCATCGCCTCCGGCCTCGCCAGCAGGCGGCTGAACACGGGCGAGCCGCAGGTTCCGCAGAATACGCGCTCCTTGCCCGGCGTATGCTCATAGGCCTTCAAGATGTCCGAGCCCGACAACAGGCGAAAGTCGGCGGTCGCCACGGGAATGTTCGAACCGAAGGCCGAGCCCTGGGCTTTTCGGCAGTCGACGCAGTGACAGAACTGGATCGGCGCGAGTTCGCCCGCGATCTCGAAGCGGACCGCGCCGCACAAGCAAGAGCCAGTGGTCATGCGTCGATCTTCTCGACGCGCTCGGGATGGCCCGACCATTGCCAGGCCATGGTCGGACGGGACACTCCGAGCATCATGCCGCCGAGGGTCGGCGGGTGGAGCCATAGCTGGTCGGAGCTGAGGTCCGCGGGGCGCGGGGCGGGCCGGTCGATGGTCAGCCCCTTGCCCTCCGCGACGGCCTCGATGGGGCCGAGATGCGGCGCTTCGGCGAAGGCCATGTAGAAGCCCGTCCCTTCGCGAGCATGATAGCGACCCATGGTCTTGTCGTAGTCGGTGGGGGTAATGACCTCGAAGCGATGCAGACGGCCCTTCTCGAAGAGGGTCAACACGCCGGAGTAGCCGAACGCCTCCGAGGTGATGGTGGTGAAGCTGCTTTCGTCGAGACCGAAAGCGTCGCGGATCTGGGCCACGGCGCCGGCCTGGTCCTTGGCCAAGACCGTCGCTTCGTAGAGGAAATCCACGAGCCCGGCTGGCTTGCGCTCGATCAGCGGCGAGATGACGAACTCTATCGGCGCACCCTCGACGGTCAGGGTCAGATAGTGGCGGCCGTCGGCCTCGCGGTGGGCGGCGCCGGCGGCGCGCGCGGTCTCGGCGACCTTGCCCGGTTCGGGCGAGGCGGCGCCGGCGGCGAAGAGGTGGGCGCGGCCCCGACGTTTCAGCGCCGCCTCGACCGGACCGGTCCCGTCCGGCTCGAGGATCTCGATATCCGAGGCGCCCGCTCGCATGACGATCCGTCGCGCCGCCAGGCCCGGCAAGAGGTCCCTGGCCACTTCGACCGCCCCCAGGGCGGCGCGCCACTTGGCGGCGGCGGCCTCGGCGTCCGGCGTGGCCAGCAGGACGCGGTCGATCTCGGTCAGCATGGGGTTCCTCCTCGGGGCGCCGACGCTCCCCTGGATCGCGCCTCGGCGCAAGTTTGCGCTTGGCCTGAGGCCAGGGTTGTGGCTTCGGGGAGAAATGCCGCTCTACCCCGCCCATCCCGAAGATCTCGGGGCCATCGCCGACCTGGTCAATTCCGCCTATCGCGGCGACAGCTCCCGCGCCGGCTGGACGACAGAGGCGGACTATCTCGACGGCCAGAGGACCGATGCGACGACGCTCGCGGGGGACCTGGCCGCCCAGCCCGGGGCCGAGTTGCTGGTGCTTCGCGACGGCCCGGATCAGGACTTGCTGGGCACGGTCTGGCTGGAGCCTTCGAAGGCCGTCGGGGCCTGGTATCTCGGCATGCTGACGGTCAGGCCGAACCTGCAGGACCGCCAGCTCGGCCGCGGCCTCCTGGAGGCCGCCGAGGCCCATGCCAAGGCCAAGGGCGCCCGGCGGATCGAGATGACGGTCGTGGGAATCCGCGACACCCTGATCGCCTGGTACGAGCGCCGAGGCTATCGCAGGACCGGGGAGATCCGGCCCTTCCCCTATGGCGACGAGCGGTTCGGCGCGCCGCGCCGCGACGACCTCGCCTTCCTTGTGCTGGAGAAGCACCTGTAGCGCTTGCCAGGCCGCCGCCGAGCCGCTTGTCTGTGGGCAACGACAGATGGGGAGACGTGGCGATGGATGCGGTCCTGAACAGCGGGGCGCCTGAGGAGGTGGGCCTGTCGGCCGAGGGCTTGGCTCGGGTCGACGCGGCCCTGGCCGCCGAGGTCGCCGAGGGCAAGCTGGCCGGTGTGGTCACCCTGGTCGCCCGTCACGGCAAGGTGGTCCACCGCTCTGTGATGGGGCTGAAGGACATCGCCTCCAAGGAGCCGCTGGCCCACGACACCATCTTCCGCATCTATTCGATGACCAAGCCCGTCACCGCCGCGGCGATGATGATCCTGCACGACCGAGGCCTGTGGTCGCCGGACGATCCGCTGGCCAAGCACCTGCCGGAGTTCGCGGGCGTGAAGGTGATCGGCGGCGCCGCGCCCGAGCATCCACCGACGATCCGCGAGGTGATGACCCACACCGCCGGCCTAGCCTATGGCTTCGATCC
>CAMFIW010000264.1 GCA_945952355.1 uncultured Phenylobacterium sp.
GCGTCGAACAGCGCCGCCGCGGCTACTCCGGCCGCCGCTCCGGCCGCCGGCGCCGCCATGGCCCCGGCTGCTGCTCCGGAAAAGAAGTAAGGCCGAACCGCGGGCGGTTCGCCGCCCGCACCGTTCGATCTGCGGAAAGCCGCGTCTCTGGCGCGGCTTTTTTGCTGCCCGCTCTCCCGCCCGGATCAGTCCTCCGTGTCCACCGAGGCCTGCATGGCCGGCGCATAGCGCGGCCCGCTCACGGTGCCCGCGTTCACCGTCGCCTCCACCCGCGCCATCGTCTCGTCGCTCAGGTGAACGAAGGCCGCCCCGGCGTTTTCCCGCATGTGCTCCGGCGAAGTCGTCCCGGGGATCGACACGATCGTCGGGTCCTTGCGCATCAGCCAGGCGAGGCAGAGCTGGGCCGGCGTGCAACCCGCATCGGCCGCGATCTGAGCGAAGGCCTCGAACATCGCGAGATTGGCCGCGAAGGCCTCCCCCTGAAACCGCGGTATGGCCTTGCGGAAATCGCCCTCGGCCAGCCCCGCCACGTCCTTCACGCCGCCCGCCAGGAACCCGCGCCCCACGGGACTGAAGGCCACGAAGGTCACGCCCAGCGCCTTGCAGGCCTCCAGCACCGCGATCTCCGGATTGCGGGTCCAGGGCGAGTACTCGGTCTGCAGGGCGGTGATCGGGTGGGTCGCATGGGCCCGGCGCAGGGCGTCCGCGCCGACCTCCGACAGGCCGATCGCGCGGATCTTCCCTTCGGCCACGAGTTCGGCCAGCGCGCCCACGCTTTCCTCGATCGGCACCCGCTTGTCCCATCGGTGCAGGTAGTAGAGGTCGATCACATCGGTCTTCAAAAGTTTCAGGCTGAGTTCGCAGGTGGCCTTCAGCACCTCCGGGCGGCCATTCAGCTCGCGCCGGTCGCCGATCGACATTCCGCACTTGGAGGCCAGCACGAACTCCTTGCGCCGGTCGCCCAGGACCTCGCCCACCAGGGTCTCGTTGTGACCCAGGCCATAGACGGCGGCGGTGTCGAAGAAGGTATAGCCGGCGTCCAGCGCCCCCTTCAGCACCCGCTCGGCCTGCTCGCGCGGTGGCGGCGGCCCATAGGCGTGGCTCAGGCTCATGCATCCCAGCCCGATGGCCGACACCTCGAACTGACCCAGCTTCCGCTTTTCCACGCGCGCCTCCCGTTTCCTGGCCGCCAGGAGCCGGGTTCGGCGCGCCGGGTCAAGCCCCGAGCGTTCGCCACGCCTGATCGCGGTGGCGATCGATCGCATCGCGCAGTCCCGCCACGGTCGGGCCGGCCGCGAGGATCGAACGCGACGCCGACGGTAGGGTGCGCCCCGCAGCGCTCGCGAACCGCAGGCCAACCTCGGCCAGGGTCGCGCCCTGGGAGCCCACGCCCGGGGCCAGGATCGCCGAGTGGGGCAGCCGGGCAAGGATCGCCGCGACGTCGCCCTCCGCCAGGGTGGCCCCCACCACGGCCCCGATCGGACCAATCCCGCCGCCCAGCCCCGCGTTGAAGCCGGTGATCTCGTCCGCGAGCCGCTCGGCCACGGTACGCCCGTCCGGATGGCGTGCGTCCTGCAGGGCGCGTCCCTCAGGGTTGGACGACATCACCACCACGAACACCGCGCTCCCGGTCGCCGCGGCCCGCTCGAACACCGGGCGCAGGGCCTCGAAGCCCAGATAGGCGGTCACGGTCAGGGCGTCGGCGCCGAACCCGGATCCCGCGCCGAGGAAACCCTCGGCATAGCCCGCCATGGTCGCCGCGAAGTCCCCGCGTTTGGCGTCCACCAGGGCCAGGCTCCCCTGCGCCCGGATTCCGGCCACGGCGCGCGCCAGTTCCACCGCGCCCGGCGAGCCGAGCCGTTCGAAACAACCGGCCTGCGGCTTGATCACGCCGATCCGACCATCCGCCGCTTCCAGCACGACGCCGCAGAACCGGCGCAGGCCCTCGGCGCCGCCCTCCAGGCCCCAGGCCGCCAAAAGGTCCGCCGAGGGATCGAGTCCCAGGCACAGGGGCGAGCGATCCCGGATCAGCGGCGCCAGCCGCTCGGCGAAGGGCGTGACCATCGAGGCCTCCTGTTGCGAGGCCGTAGGCATCGCCGCTTGGCGGGCGTCGGCCAATCGACTAAGCGGGATCGAGCTGTGAGCATTCGTCACATGAGCCGACGCCGCCTGCCCTCGCTAAAGGGCCTCCAGGCCTTCGAAGCCTTCGCCCGGGCCGGACTCATGACCCGCGCCGCCGAGGAGCTTTGCGTCACCCACGGCGCGGTCAGCCGCCAGATCAAGGCGCTGGAGCGCCAACTCGGAACGCGCCTGCTCGCCGGTCCGAAGCACGACCTGACCCTCACCCCGGCCGGCCGAGAGCTGGCCGCATCGCTCGGCCCGGCCCTCGACATGATCGCGGCCAGTCTTCCGGGGGCCTCGGTCGACCAGGAACTGGTGGTCTCCTGCCTCTCCACCTTCGCGATGAAGTGGCTGATCCCGCGCCTCCCCCGCTTCCTCGAGCGCCATGGCGGCGCGCGCGTGCGGATCGTCGAGGATCGCGGCGCGGCCGAGTTCGGCCAGGGCGGCGCCCATGCCGTCATCCGGCTGTGGCGCGGCCCGCCGGCGCCGGGGGTCAAGGCCACGCCCTTTCTCGACCATGCCTATGGCCCCGTGCTCTCGCCGGATCTGTTCGAGGCCTCGGACCGCGACCGCGACCGCCTCCTCGCCCTGCCCCGGCTGCATAGCGAGACCTTCGCCGCGGGCTGGGCCAAATGGGCCGACGACATCGGCCTCGACCTGCCTCCGGCGGTCGCCGAGCGCGCCTTCGAGCGCAATTCCTACATGCTGGAAGCCGCCGCCGCGGGCCTGGGCTGCGCCGTCACCGCCCAGGCCTTCGCCGAGGCCGACATCGAGAGCGGCCGCCTCGTCGCCCCCTGGGGCTTCCACCCCCTGCCCACCCGCTTCACCTATCTGCGCCCGTCCCTCAACGAACCACCCCTGGGCCAGGCCTTCGCGGCCTGGCTCGCCGGCGAGGGCCGCCAGGCCGCACTGCGACCGGTCTGATCCCGCGACCGCGAGCACTTTCCGCGGGCGGGTTCCCCATGCGCGCCCGAGGCGCCCGCGGCGTCGCCGGTGCTCCCGGGCTCACGGCTTGCCGGACAGGGCCTTGAGCGCTTCGCGATCCGCCCGCGCCCCGGCGGCGTCGCCGAGCCTGTCCTTCGCCTCGGCGCGCCACGCCAGCGCCTGGTCGTACTTCGGATCCGAAGCCAGGGCTGCGTCGTACTCCTCCAGCGCCCGCCGATAGTCCATCAGCAGCCAATAGGCGCGTCCCTTGCGCGCCAGGGTCATCGCGTCGTCCGGCGATAGCCGCAGCGAGACGTTCAGGTCGCGGATGGCCCGGTCGTAGCGCTCGAGGTCCATGTAGACCCCGGCGCGATTGTAGAACGCCGGTTCGTAGTCCGCCTCGGCGGCGATCGCGCGCCCATAGTCCTCCAGCGCCGCCTCGTAGCGCCCGTCCCCGGCCTCGGCGAGGCCGCGATTGTTCAGGACGAAGGCCGAATTGGGCGCCAGCTTGACCGCCGCGTCGAGGTCGGCGTCGGCCCGAGCCGCCTGGTCGTTCGACCGAAGCGCGCTCGATCGCCGAACCAGGAGATCGGTGTTCCCGGGCGACAGGGCGACCGCATGGTCGTAGTCGGCGACCGCTTGACGATAGCGGCCCGCGCGACGCTGGAGATCGGCGCGGTCGCGCCAGGCTCCCGCCCGCTTCGGATCCAGTTCGATCGCCCGATCATAAGCCTTGAGAGCGCCGGCCTCGTCGCCGAGCGCGGCCAGCCCCTCGCCGAGCCCCGAATACAGTTCGGCCCGCTTGGGAGCCCGCTGGATCGCGACGCGATAGGCCTCGACGGATTCCCGCCACGCCCCGGCGTCGGCATAGGAGATCGCCTTGTTGATCCATGCCCAAAGATTGTCCGGCGCCACCCGCAGGGCCTCGTCATAGGCCGCGATCTCTTCCGCCTGCCGTCCCAATTCGCCCAGTTCGATCCCCATTCCATTGCGTGCGTCCGGGTCCTTGGGATCCAGTTCGGCGGCCTTGCGATAGTCGGCCAGCGCCTCCTCGTGCCGCTTGGCGGCGGAATGGAGCTGGGCGCGATTGTAATAGGCGGCCGCGCTCGGCCTCGCCTTCAGCACCTCCGCATACGCGGCGATGGCCGCCTCCGTCCTTTCCTGGGCCTGAAGCGAAGCGGCGCGCTCGAACATCGCTTCGGCGGACCTTGGCGCAAGCTTCATCGCGGTTTCCGCGGCCTCGGCGGCCTCGTCCACGCGATCCTTGCGCCGCAGCAGGCGCGCGAGCGCGACGTGAGGATCGGGATCCGCGGCGTTGAGCGCGGCCGCCTTGCGATAGGCCGCGATCGCATCGTCGATCCGGTCCAGGGTCTCCAGCGCCGCCGCCCTGGCGAACCAGGCGTTCGACCACCCGGCGTCGAGCCGAATCGCGCGGTCGGCGTCCTTCAGGGCGGCCGCGGCCTGTCCCAGATCCAGATAGGCGCCGGACCGATAGACCAGAACCGACGCCGGATCGCTCGTCACGGCCATGGCCGCGTCGAAGTCCGCCAGCGCCGCGCTCGCATCGCCTCTC
This sequence comes from uncultured Phenylobacterium sp., assembly GCA_945952355.1. Lineage (GTDB taxonomy): Bacteria > Pseudomonadota > Alphaproteobacteria > Caulobacterales > Caulobacteraceae > Phenylobacterium. Next base: position 4,619 of record CAMFIW010000264.1, read on the forward strand.
GCCGATTGCAGCAGCCATCCGCGTTTCACACGCGCCTGCACGTTGTTCGGATCGGACCGCAGGACCGCGTTGAAGTCGTCGAGGGCGCCGTCCGTCTTGTTCTGGTCCAACCGGCTCAGCCCTCGGGCCAGCCGCGCCTCGACACTCTCCGGCAACAGGGCCAGCGCCGCGTCTGCGTCACGCTCGCCAGCTTCGTTGTCGTCCAGCCGCCAGTGCGCGAGGCCGCGCCGCAGCAACAGCAACCCCCTGTCCGCGGCGGCGACCCCACTTGCCGCGAGCGCCCGGTCGCACGCCGCGACGACGCCGCGCCAGGCCTCGTCGCTTGGTGTCGCCGGCGTCGCCAGGCAGGTCGCGGCGGCCCCGTCCGTCTTCGGCGCCGTGGCGGATGTCGCCGCCGCCACCAGCAAGCCGGCGGCGGCGAGCGCGGCGAAGGGGCTCATGGCGTCGCTCCGCCTGGACTTGCGTGCGGCAGCGCTTCGCCGACGATCGGGGCCCGCGCCAGCCACCTCCGCGCGGCGGTGCGAACCTCCTCCAGCGTGATCGCGCCCATCAGCGG
>CAMFIW010000265.1 GCA_945952355.1 uncultured Phenylobacterium sp.
GGCCTGGCCATGGGGCTTTCCGGCTTCTTCGGCTGGGGCCTGCACTCCGACTTCATGGCGAAGCTGCTCAGCTGAAACGCTGCATCTCCAACCGACCATCCCTAAGGGCCAGCACCCGGTCCATATGTCGCGCGAGCTCCAGGTTGTGAGTCGCGACCAGAGCGGCGACTCCTTCCTTGCGCGCCAGGTCATAGAGGTTGGCGAACACCGCCTCGGACGTATGCGGGTCGAGATTGCCCGTCGGCTCGTCGGCCAGAAGCAGGCGCGGCTTGTTGGCCAGAGCCCGGGCGATCGCCACTCGCTGCTGCTCCCCGCCCGACATTTGCGCCGGCTGGTGATGCGATCGCTCGGCCAGACCCAGCTGAGCCAGGAGCTCCTCGGCCCGCGCCCGGGCCGCCTTGCGGGACTTGCCGGCGATCATCTGCGGCAGGGCCACGTTGTCGAGTGCGGTGAACTCCGGGAGCAGGTGATGGGCCTGATAGACGAAGCCGATCGTGCCCAGCCGGACGCGTGTGCGCTGGCGGTCGGTCAGCGTGGAGCACTCGCGGCCTTCGACCAGAATCTCTCCGGCCGTCGGCCGTTCGAGCAGGCCGGCGGCGTGCAGCAGGGACGACTTGCCCGAGCCTGAAGGACCGATAAGGCCCACGATCTCGCCGCGCGAGACTTCCAGGTCGGCCCCGGTCAGCACTTCGAGGTCGCGGTCGCCCGAGCGGTAGATCCGCTTCAGGCCGTGGATCGAGAGGACGCGATCATTCATAGCGCAGCGCATCCACGGGATCGAGGCGCGAGGCCTGCCACGCCGGCGCGAGGGTGGCCAGAAACGCCATGGCCAGCGACCAAGCGGTGATAACGCCAACCTCTCCCCAGTCCACCTTGGCCGGCACGCGTGAGAGGAAATAGACGTCGGAGGAAAAGACCTGGGCGCCCGTGACCCACTCCACAAAACCCTGGATCGGGTCGATATAGATGCAGAACAGTACGCCGATCAGCAATCCCGCGGCCGTTCCCAGCACGCCGACCGCAGCGCCCGCCATGAAGAATATCCGCAGGATCGAGCCCTGCCCCGCGCCCATGGTGCGCAGAATGGCGATGTCGCGACCCTTGTTCTTCACCAGCATGATCAGGCCGGAAATGATGTTCATGGCCGCGATGCCGACGAGCAGCATCAGGATCAAACGCATCACGTTGCGCTCGACCTGCAGCGCCCCCCAGTAGGAGGCGTTCTTCTGGGTCCAGTCCGTGACCAGGGCCGTCGGGCCGGCGACCCTGGCGACATCGGTCTTCATGAGCGTGGCCTTGTCGGGATCGGCGAGCTTGATCTCGACGAAGTCGACTCCCGTGTCGCGCCCGAAGAAGAGCTGGGCCTGCTCCAGCGGCATGTAGATGAAGGTCTGGTCGTACTCGCTCATGCCGACGCTGAAGGTGCCGGCAACGGTGTATGTCTTGCGCTGCGGCGTCGCCCCGAAAGCCGTCGCGCCGCCCGTGGGCGAGATCAGGGTCAGCGGATCTCCCGCCTGGATGCCGAGGCTCTGGGCCAGCCGATCGCCAACCAGGATCAGGTCGCCACCGAACTCGCCCTCGCCAAAGCCCTGCATGGACCCGTGAATGATGTTTCCGCTCACCAGTTTGATGGCGCGCAGGTCGTCCGGGCGAATTCCGCGCACGATGGCGCCGGAAATTTGCCCCTGCCCCAGCGCCATGGCCTGGGCCTCGATGATCGGCGCGGCCTGCGTGACGCCCGGCAGGGCGCGAATTCGAGCGATCATGGGGTCGCGCCCTTGCCCGTCGAGCACGCCACCGGTCACGTAGACGTGGCCGTTGAAGCCCAGGATCCGGCCGAGCAGCTCAGCGCGAAAGCCGTTCATCACGCTCATGACGATGATCAGCACCGCCACCGCCAGGGTGATGCCGATGAAGGAGATCAACGAGATCAACGCGACCCCGCCCTGGCTCCGTTTGGCGCGCAGATAGCGGCCGGCCACCGTGCGCTCCCAGAGGCCGAAGGGCGGCGCGACGGTGGATTGCGATGGAATTCGGGTCACGCGCTCGGGGTCTCGCAGTCAAGCTTGGGCAAGGGATAACGCGACAGCGGCATTCCGGCTCCCGGCCAAGGTGAATCGCGGCCGAGGGGGCCGGGTCGGGCCAAGCTATGCAACGGAACCGGCGCGAAAAGAAGGCCGCCCAGGGAGGCGGGCGGCCTTCAGGTCGTCGGGGAAAAACGCCACGGGCGAGCCCTGAAGCCGCCGTGCCATTTCGATGTAACGTCGGTTACGGGTGGTCACGTAGCGGGAGGCGGCGCAATGGCGGAACTTCCTGCCCCTCGCCCAATCTTTGAGCGAAGCTCCTCCGGGCCGCGCAAGAAAGCGGCGGCCTAGGCGCCCCACCGGCGCGGAATGTCCGGCAGCTGCACCCAGTGGAACGTGATGCAGGCCCAGAGCAGCCCAAACAGAATCGCCGAAACCCAGGTGGTCGTGATGAACTTCTTCTTCAGCTTGGGGTCGACCGGCGACCCCGGATCCGTGCCGTCGCCCCGATCGATCCCGGCCTCGGCATGGCTGATGACGCCCAAAGGCAGTACGGCGAACAGCACGGTCCACCAGATGGTGAGGTAGATGGCGATGCCGGTGAACCAGCCCATCAATGCGCTCCCTTGGGGGTTTCCATCAGTTCGACCAGGACCCCGCCCATGTTCTTCGGGTGGACGAAGATGACCGGCGTGCCGTGGGCTCCGATACGCGGCTCGCCCGTGCCCAGGACCGTGGCGCCCTTGGCTCGCATGTCGTCGCGCGCGGCGATGATGTCCTCGACCTCGAAGCAGACGTGGTGCTGGCCGCCCGACGGATTCTTGGCCAGGAAGCCATGGATCGGCGACGCCTCCCCATAGGGTTCGATCAGCTCGATCTGGCTGTTGGGCAGGTTGACGAAGCAGACCCACACGCCCTGTTCGGGCATGGAGAACTTCTCGCCGATGGAGGTCGCGCCGAGGACGTCGCGATAGAGCTTCACCGCCTCGTCGATGGAAGGCGTGGCGACGCCGACGTGATTGAGTTTCCCGATCATGGCGTGCCTATACGCCCGCCCGCGCTCCGCATCCAGATCACCTCGCGGCAAGAGGCCTCAGGACATATCGCCGCCGCCGAACACCGCGCCGCAGGCGAAGAGCTCGGCGATCCGCTCCGCGGACAGGCCATAGGAGGTCAGGACGGCGGCGGTGTTCTGGGCATGGTCAGGCGTCGGGTGCTTGAATCCTCCGGGCGTGCGGTCGAAGTCGGCATATCCCCGCACGCCGCGTACGCCTCCAAGACGGTCGTGGGTCCAGCGATCCAGGGCGCGGTTTTCGGCGAGCCAGGGGTCGGTAAGCACCTCCTCGCTTCGCAGCGCCGGCGCCGCGGCCACGCCGGCCGCGAGGAGGGTATCGAGAATGTCGGCGCGGGGGCGGAGCGCGAAGGCGGCCTCGAGACGCATGGCTAGAGCGCCGTCCCGCGCCTCGGCGAGCGGCGCACCGCCCATATTGACGCCCAGCAAGGCGCCCACCGCCGCGACCTCGGACACCGACTCGGCGGACAGCCCGATCCAGCCGTCCGCGCAGGCGTAGAACCGCCGCAGGGCCGAGGTTCCGATGCAGTCCTCGCCTCCCAGATCATTGGGCGGTCGGCCGTCATAGGTGACCATCTCGCCAAGCTGGAACAGCAGGCTCTGGGCCATCAGGCTGGTGATCACCTCCTGACCTTCGCCGGTGCGCTCGCGCGCGTTCAGGGCGGCGATCACCGAGGCGCTGACCACGGCGGCGGTGGCCACGTCGTTCACCGCGATGGTGTGGAGGATCGGATCGCCCTCCCCGCCCTGGGCCGCCATCATGCCGCCCTCGGACTGCAGCAGCGGATCGAAGCCCGGCAGGGCCGCGCGCTCGCCCCTGTCGCCATAGGCGTTGATCGAACAGGAGATGATCCGCGGATTGACCGCCTTCAGGGCGGCGTAGTCGATCCCCAGCCGGCTTCGGACTCCCAGGCGGTAGTTGTCGATAACGATGTCCGCCTGCTTGGCGAGCTCCAGAAAGAGCTCGCGCGCCGCCGGCTGCTTGAGATCCAGGCCCAGGCCACGGCTGCCGCGATTGTAGCCGACGAACTGAGCGCCGTCGGAGCGGAACGGATCGGCCTCCAGCGACTCGATCTTGATCACGTCGGCGCCGAAGTTCGAAAGGATGGCGCCCGCATAGGCGCCGGCGATCACAGTGCCGAGGTTCAGCACCCTCACCCCCGCGAGGGGGCCGCCACTCCCAGGCGTCCCGGCCTCCAAGGTTCGGGCAGGCCAGGCGGGCGCTTCCATCACCGATCGGGGCAGGGCGCGGATCGAGCCTGGGGTTCCGCGCAGATCCGCCGGCGGCGCCGGCATGGCGACCTCGCCCAGGTCGGGATGGGTCAGTGTCCTGCGCTGACCGCCTTCGGCGACGGCGGGCCCCGCGAACCATTCCTCGCGCCAGCGCACGGGCGCACAAGGAACATCATGGGCGTGAAGCAGTTCAAGCGCCTCGTCGCGGGTCATGGCGCTGAACATGCCAGACAGCAGGTCGCGGGCGGCGACCATGTCGATCTCCAGCGCCTCGAAGGCGTCCTCCAGTCCCAGCGCACGGAAGGCGTTGCGATAGAAGTTGGTGAACAGGGTGCCCAGGAAGAACCACTCGCCGTCCGCGCACTGATAGAGGCGATAGCGAGGGTTGGCGCCTGGCGGGATGCCGCGTGGCAGAGGCGGAATCCCGTCGATGCGGACAGTCGGCGCGATCTCGCCAGCCGCCTGGAGTCCGCTGACGATCAGGCCCTGTCCACGGCCGCTGCGCGACCGCTCATAGAGCGCCGAGCCGATCGCGCCCGCCCCCAGCACCGCCTGGGCATACGAGGTGAGCGGCAGGACCAGATGCACCGGCTGGTCGGCATAGGCGCCCTGTCGGAAAGCCACGGCCGTCATACCGGTGAGCAACAGGGGATCCGGCTTGAGCTGGCTCCAGCGACCGGTCGTGCCGTAGGGCGGCATCCAGGCATGCACCAGTGCCGGATGAGCGGCCGTGAGCGTCGCGGCGTCGAGGCCCAGGGCCTCGAGCCGGCCCGGAGCATGGTCGAAGATGGCGACATCGGCGCCGGCGATCAGGGTC
>CAMFIW010000266.1 GCA_945952355.1 uncultured Phenylobacterium sp.
AGGCTCCAGGAGCAGGTCATGCGCTCGAGATCGTAGGACTCCAGCCGCTCGGGCGTGATCCGCCCGCCGAGGCTCGCCAGCCGCACCTCGCCCCACGCATCGGGATCGCGATGGCAGGCCTCGACGCCAGGGAACCAGCGATCCAGGCCATGGAAATTTCCAACAATGCGCCAGACCACCTCCGCCGGCGCCTCGATCTCGGCCGAAACCCGCGCTTCCATGCCGCCCTCATCATCAATTAGATTGACGATAGAGCGCGAACGAAGGTTCGATCAAGCCGGAGACTTCGCCTCTGGCCATTCGGTGATCGGTTCGCCCCAGTCGGCGGAGAAGGCCTTGATCAGGTTGTCGACGTTTCGCCCGCCGATCCGCCGGCGCAATTCGTTGGCGAGTTCGACCATCACCGCATCGGCATCGTGGCGCATTCGCACGCCGGTCTCGCTGAGCGCGACGATCTTGGCGCGTCTGTCGTTATGGTCGTCGCGCAATTCAAGCATGCCCATCTCGACCATCTGGTTGATGGTCGTATGCACCGCCTGGCGGCTTATGCCCAGGTTGCGGGCGATGTCCGAAGGGCTGTGCACGCCGATGACCACATTGGCCATCACCATGGACTGCGGCCGGGTCACTTGGCTCCAGCCGCGGGATTGCAGGTAGCTTTGCAGGCCGTCGTCGAACCAGAAAAACGCCTGAAGCAAAGGTATGATGAGAGTGTCGGCGCCGATCATGTCGCAATATCGAGTCAGGAAGCACATCACCTTAGGACCAAGCAGGCCCGGCTCCTAGGCGCGTTGATCTCGATCAATTTTCATCAGTTTAGTTGACGAAATTTCCGGCGGCACTAGGTTGGCCGCCGAACAGGCGACAAAGGTTCCGGGGAGACGGCCATGCGCACCACAGGCATCAATCACTTGGCGCTGGTATGCCGCGACATGCAGGAGACGGTGAGGTTCTACACCGAGGTCCTCGACATGCCCCTCGTCAAGACCGTCGCCCTGCCGGATGGCGGCCAGCACTTCTTCTTCGACTGTGGCGGCGGGTCGGCCGTGGCCTTCTTCTGGTGGCCGCAAACGCCGGCGGCCGCGCCAGGCGTCGCCTCGGTGCGCAAGTTCCCCGAAGATTCCAAGACGGCCATCGGCTCGATGAACCACCTGGCCTTCAACGTGGCCGAGGGCGAGCTTTCGAAGTGCCTGGACCGCCTGAAGGCGGCGGGCGTCGAGCACATCCCGGTCGTGGTCAATCACGACGACAGCGAACGCGGCGTCGCCGCCGAGATGCACGAAGGCGTGTTCGTCCGCTCGGTCTACTTCACCGACCCAAACGGCATCATGATGGAGTTCGCCGCCTCCACGAAGGACTTCGGCGCCGACGACATCCCCCACGCGCCGCGCGGCGCGACCGTGGAGGTCTGAACATGCCGCGCCTGCGCCAGGTTCCCCGCGCCGAGGTCGATCAGGGCACCGGCCTTCGCATGTACAATCTGCTGTTCGGAGACCGCGATCCGGTGGCGGAGCCGGGGACGGCGACCGGCACGCCCGGCGACTGGTGGACGGTGTTCGCCGGTTCGCCCGACGCCCTGCACCACGCGGTCCAGGGCTTCGCCTACTATCGCAATCCGGCGCGCAAGCTCGACCCCGTGCTGCGGGAGCTGGGCCAGACCCGGGTGAGCTGGGTCATGGAGACCCAGTTCGGCTACTCCCAGCACTGCAAGTCCTTGCGCGGCCTGGGTGTGACGGAGGAGCGCATCGACGCCATCCCGCACTGGCAGGTGGCGACCTGCTACGACGAGAAGGAACGAACCGTCCTCGCCTATGCCGACTGCCTGAGCGCCCAGGGCGGCCGCACGCCCGACGTGCTGTTCGACAAGCTCAAGAGCTTCCTGTCGGACGAAGAGATCCTCGAATTCACATACATCACGACGCTCTACGTGATGCATGCGATCATGAACCGCGCCTTGCGCCTGGAGTTCGACGACGTCGAGGACCGCATCGTCGAGATCGCCGCGCCGGAGAACTTCGCGGCTACCGACTTCCTGGACACCGGCCGCGGCGACGCGAGCTGAGGCCGTGTCGGTCGCGGCGCTCTTCGAGCCCTTCGCCTGCAAGTCCCTGCGGAGCGCCAACCGGATCGCCATGGCCTCGATGGCGCGCTGGGCCACTCCCCGCGGCGATCCCGCCCCGCTGGCCGATTTCTATCGCCGCCGCGCCGAAGGCGGGACCGGGCTGATCTTCACCGAGGGCGCGATCATTGATCGCCCCGCCGCCGGCAACGATCCGGATTCCCTGCGGCTCTTTGGGGAGGCCCTGGCGAACTGGCCGGCGGTGATCGCGGCCGTTCACGACGCGGGCGGGGCCATCGTTCCACAGCTCTGGCACTGCGGCGCGACTGCCAAGCCTGGCAGCCGCTGGAGGTCGCCGGCCCCGTTCGAGAGCCCCTCCGGCCTGCAGGCGCCTGGCATGGCGCGCGGCGAGGCCCTGACCGAAGCAGCGCTGGACGATATTCTCGCGGCCTTCGTGGCGGCGGCCGAGGCGGCCAGGCGGCTCGGCTTCGACGGCGTCGAGATCCATGCCGGCCACGGCTACCTGCTCGACCAGTTCTTCTGGGCCCTCACCAATCTGCGGAGCGACGCCTGGGGCGGGCCGACCCTGGCCGAGCGCAGCCGTTTCCCCCTGGCGGTGGTGAAGGCCGTGCGCGCCGCGGTGGGCCCCGACTTCGCCCTCCTGCTCCGGATCTCGCAGTGGAAATCGGCGGATCTCGCGGCGCGGCTCGTCGCCAGCCCGCAAGAGCTGGAGGCCTGGCTCTCGCCCTTCGTCGAGGCGGGCGTCGATGTGTTCAACATCTCGCAGCTGCGCTGGGACCAGCCGGAGTTCGACGGCTCGCCGCTGAGCCTCGCGGGTTGGGTGAAGCGGACGACGGGCCGCCCGACCATCGTCGCCGGAGGGGTCGGCGTCAGCGGCGACTTCATCTCGGCCTTCGGCGGCCTGACCGGCGAGCCGGAACCGCTCGACGGCGTCGCCCGCGCCCTGGACGCCGGCGAGTTCGACATGGTGGCGGTCGGCCGCGGCGTGCTGGCCGATGCGGACTGGGCGCAACGGGTCCGCGACGGGGCCACGCGTTCGCCCTGCCCGCCGGCCAAGCTGCTGGCGGGCGTCGCGAACTAGACCCGCTTGTCGCGACCTTCCCACCAGGGCGCGCGCAGATCGGTCTTCAGCACCTTGCCGGCCGCGCTGCGCGGCAGCGGGGTGTCCAGCACCTGCAGGCTGCGCGGGGTCTTGTAGCCGGCGATCTCGGCCCGGCAGTGGGCGACGAGGTCGTCCAGGGTGAGGCTCTCGCCGGCCTTCAGCACCGTGACCGCGTGCACGCGCTCGCCCCACTTGTCGTCCGGCACGCCGATGATCGCGCACTCGGCCACCGCCGGATGGCGCGAGACCACGTTCTCGACCTCGATCGAATAGACGTTCTCGCCGCCGCTCACGATCATGTCCTTGAAGCGGTCGGTGATGTAGACGAAGCCGTCCTCGTCCATGAAGCCGGCGTCGCCCGACCACATCCAGCCATCGCGCAGGGCCTGGGCGGTCTCGGCCGGCCGGTTCCAGTAGCCGGCCATCATGTTGTCGCCCCGCCCGACGATCTCGCCCAGCGTGCGGCGGGGGACCTCGCGCCCCTCAGGATCGACGATCATCACCTCGTAGCCATAGGCCGGCTGGCCCACCGACCTCATCTTCTCCGGATCGGCGCCCGGACGATGATGCTTGGCCTCCAGGAAGGTGTGGGCGCCCATCTCGGTCATGCCGAAGCCCTGGACGAAGTCGACGCTCGGGAACTGGGCCCGGGCCACGTCATAGGTTCCCAGCGGCATCGGCGCGCCGCCATAGCCCAGCACCCTCAGCGACGACAAATCTGTGGTCCGCGCGGCCGGATGGCGCGCCAGCCGGTCGATCATGGCCGGCACCGTGAAGATGTGGGTGATGCCCCAGCGGCCGATCAGCTCCAGCATCACGGTCTCGTCGAGCTTGCGCACGAAGACGTGGGCGCCGCCGACCATGGTCGCCATGAAGGTGCCGATGTCGGCCAGATGGAACATGGGCGCCGAGTGCAGGTTTACGATGGTCTCGTCGACCTTCAGCGACATGGTGAGATTGACCGCCATGGCGCACAGCGCGCGGTGGGGCAGCATCACCCCCTTGGGCAGGCCTGTGGTGCCGCCGGTATAGAAGATGCCCGCCAGGTCCTCGCCCTCACGGACGGTCTCCTCAGCGGGCTCGGAGACGGCGATCAGCGTGTCCAGGACCTTGTCGGCGGCGCTGCGCCGCCGTCCATGCCGATCCAGGCGCGGATGTCCGGCAGTTGGGGCTTGAGGATTTCGGCCACCGCCGCGAACTCCTCGCCGAACAGCATCACCGTCACGCCCGCGTCCTGCAGCTGGAACCGGGTCTCGGCCGGCGCGAGCCGGGTGTTCAGCGGCACGATCACCGCCCCGGTCCAGAGGATCGCGAAGTAGGCCTCGAAATAGGCGTCGCAGTTGTTGGCCAGGACGGCGACGCGGTCGCCCGGCTTCACGCCCAGGCCCCGCAGGCCGCCGGACAGGCGGCGCACACGGTCGTGAACCTCGCGCCAGGTGCGCACGCGGTCGCCGTCGATGGTGGCGATCGCATCGGCGCGCACGAGCACCGCCCGGCGCAGGGTCTGGGTCAGCCGCATGGCCTTGCTCCCTAGATGACGCCGGCCGCTTGCAGCCGGGCCAAGGTTTCCTCGTCCAGTCCCAGGCGCGATCCCAGGATCTCTTGATTGTCCTGCCCCACCGATTGCGGGGCGATGGTGCGCACCGAGCCCGGCGTCGCCGACAGCTTGGGGAACACGTTCTGCATCTTCAGGCCGGGCCAGCGCGGATGGTCGGCCATCTCTACGATGGCCTCGCGGGCGGCGAAGTGCGGATCGGCCAGCATGTCGGCAGGCTTGTAGATGCGGCCGGCCGGAACCCCATGCTTGAGCATCAGGGCTTCGAGTTCCTCGACAGCGAGCGTGCGCGTCCAGTCGCCGATCAGAGCGTCGAGTTCGGCCTGGTTGGCCCCGCGCGACGTGTGGTCGGCGTAGCGCGGATCGATGACCAATTCAGGACGGCCGATGGC
>CAMFIW010000267.1 GCA_945952355.1 uncultured Phenylobacterium sp.
TACACACTGCATATCGTCGGCAGCGTCAGATGTGTATAAGAGACAGGGGCTCGGCGCAGTCGCCCGCCGCCCGTGGAAATCGCTGACCTGCTCGAGGCGGGTAGTGAGATGGCGGTCATCGGAGGAGCCAGTCTCCGGCGGGCTCGCCAAAAGCCTGGTCGCCTCGTCGAGCGCCGCCAGGAACTCATCGGGACCCGACAAAGGCTGGGCGCGCGCGCCTTCATCGTATGTCCACCGACCCCGCTCGCCACGAGCCGCGAAGAATTGCGCCTCGGCGAACTCCCAATTTGCAAGGCCATCCCACCAGGCCTCCAGGAAGCCGGCCCGGTTGTTCTGATAGTCTAGATAGTAGGCGTGTTCCCAGAGATCGCAGACCAACAGAGGAACGCCGGGGCCGTTTGCGAGGCTTTTTCCGTCGTGGGTCGTCGTCACCGTCAGGCGGTTCTCCGTCGCCACGAGCCACACCCAGCCGGATCCGAAGTGTCCGACGCCGGCCTGCACGAAGCTTTGCCTTAGCGACGCGAGGTCACCGAACGACGATCCAATGGCGTCCAGAAGTGGTCCCATTGGGAACGTCTGCGTCGGGGACATCGCATTCCAGAAGAAGGCGTGGTTCCAGGCCTGGCCCGCATTCTGAAGAACCTTCACCATGTCATTGGTCTGGGCCGTCGCCATCACCGCTTCGAGCTCGGCCGGCATCTCGTCGTTCAGGAGGCCGTTCAGGGTCTCGACGTATTTCGCGTGATGCCTGTCATGGTGCAGTTTCATGGTTGCTGAAGAGATGACCGGTTCAAGCGCGGCATAGTCATAGGGCAGGTTGGGGAGGAGAAACACGTCGCGGCGCCTTCACGGGAGTTGAGGAGTTATTAGAAATAATATATCGTCTAGCGATATAAAACAAGGTTGAGCTTGCCTCGGGACCTCGGGCCGGGACCCGGTCGGGTGTGAGTGCGCCGCTGTTGGTTCGGACTCCGGCTTGGACCGAGATTGGCCGCGGTGTTGATCAGGCCGACGTGTGAAAAGGCCTGTGGGAAGTTTCCAAGGAACGCTCCCGTCCGTGGGTCGAATTCCTCGGCAAGCAGACCGACATCGTTGCGGATCGAGATCAACCGCTCGAAGAGCTCGCGGGCTTCGCCCTCTCGGCCGATCAGGGCGTAAGCGTCCGCCAGCCAAAAGCTGCAGGCTAGAAAAGCGCCTTCGCCCGCCGGGAGGCCATCGTCGACCTTCGAGCTCCGGTAGCGGCGCAGGTAGCCATCGATGAGCAGTTCGCTCTCGATGGCGGCGACCGTCCCGACGTATCGCGGATCGTGCGCCTCGACGAAGCCGACTTGCGCCAGAAGAAGCAGGCTCGCGTCGAGCTCGGGATCGCCATAGGCCCGAGTAAAGGTGTTTCGCACCGCATCGAAGCCGTTGGCCCAAATATCCGATGAGATTTCGTGCCGGACCTTACGCCACCGGTCCAAGGGCGCCTCGAGAGCGAAGGTCTCGGCGCTCTGAATCGCCCGGTCGAGAGCCACCCAGGCCATGACTCGCGAATAGGTAAATTGCTGTCTGGGCCCACGCACCTCCCAGATCCCTTCGTCGGGCTCACGCCAGACCTGGATGACATGATCGATCAGTTTCCGTTCGAGGCTCCAACCCGCTTCTGTGATCGGCAGGCCTCCCATGCGGGCCTGGTGGAAGGTGTCCATCAACTCGCCGTAGACATCGAGCTGGAATTGCTCGTGCGCGGCGTTGCCGACGCGGACCGGCGCCGACCCGCGATATCCCGGCAGCCAGTCGGCGGTCCACTCGGCGAGGCGACGTTCGCCACCGATGCCGTACATGATCTGCATATCGCCGGGGGACCCGGCGATGGCGCGCTGAAGCCAATCGCGCCAAGCCGAAGCCTCTTCGAAGTACCCCGCATTCATCAGCGCGAGCAGCGTCAAGGTCGCATCACGGATCCAGCAGAAGCGGTAGTCCCAGGTACGGGGACCGCCGAGTTGTTCGGGAAGCGAGGTGGTCGGCGCGGCGACCAGTCCGCCGGTGGGCGCGAAGGTGAGGGCCTTCAGGGTCATCAGGGACCGCTCGACCGGCTCGGCATAGCGGCCATCGACCTTGGCGCAGCCAATCCAGTCCCGCCAGAATTTCAGGGTCTGGCGATAGGCCCGCTTGGGCGAGATGGCTGAAACCGGGGGGAGGTGGGACGCTTGGTGGCTCAGGACAAAGGAGAAAACCTTACCACTCTCCGCGCGAAACTCCGCGACGGTCGTCATGTCCTCGCCTCGGGTCTCGACCGCGGTGCGGAGCAGGACCTGAGAGGGGCCGGCGATGGCCCTCAGTCCCGAACCGTCGTCCAACCGCGTGACCCAGGGGATCGTGCGCCCATAGCCGAAGCGCAGGACCAGATCCATCCGCAGGTCGACGTGACCTCTGCGCCCCTCGACGATCCTCACGATATCCGAAGTCTCGCTGCGCGGCGGCATGAAGTCGATCAGCGCGACCGCGCCGTGCTCCGTCTCGAAAAGGGTCTCGAGGACCAGGCTCGATGGGAGGTACCGGCGCGAGACGCGATACGGTCCGGCGGGCGCGATGCGCCAGTGTCCGTGCGAGCGGTCGCCGAGCAAAGCGCAGAAGCAGGCGTCAGAGTCGAACCGTGGCCAGCAGAGCCAGTCGATCGAGCCTGTGCGATCAACCAGCGCAGCGGTCTCACAATCGCCGATCAGCGCATAATCGCCGATGCAGCTGGGGGACGACGCCGACTCAGCCACCGGTCGCGAAGCCTGGGTAGAGGGTCATTCCGCCGTCAACATAGAGCGTCGCGCCAGTCACATAGTCGGCGGCGTCCGATGCCAGCCAGACCGCGGCGCGACCGATGTCGGCGGGCTCCCCAATGCGCTTGTAGGGGACCAGCCGCATCAAGTCGTCGTAGGCCTCCGGGGTCTCCCATGCCGAAGTGTTGATGGGTGTACGTATCGCCCCTGGTGCGATGGCGTTCACGCGGATACGGCGAGGCGCCATCTCTTGGGCCAGGCTGCGCATCAGCATGGCCACGCCGCCTTTCGAGGCTGCGTAGTTCGCGTGTCCGGCCCAGGGAATCTCCTGGTGCACGGAGCTCATGCATATGATCTTTCCTGCCGCAGCGGAAATTGCCGGGTTGACGCCGCGCCGCGTAAACGCCCTCACATCCTCCCGCAGGCAGAGGAACTGACCCGTCAAGTTGACCGACAGGACGGTGTTCCAATCCGCAAGCGACATCTGCTCGAACGGCGCATCGCGCTGAAGGCCTGCGTTGCTCACCACGATATGCAAGGGGCCCAGCGTCTCCGCCGCACGCGCGAACATCGAGATGACCTGGTCTTCCTGGCTCACGTCCGCCTTGATCGCGATCGCCCGCCGTCCAAGGCCGGCGATTTGATCGACCAGGCTTTGGGCGGCGGGTTCATCGGAAATGTAGTTGATGACCACGTCGCACCCAGCTCGCGCCAACTCCAGGGCGACGGCGCGGCCGATTCCGGAATTTGCTCCGGTGACCAAAGCCCGCTGCTGGCGCAACGTCGACCCCGCGCGCAGTACAGGCGCACGGTCGGGTGTTTCGGAGGCGGGCGCGTCGGGCGCGCCGGGGCATGCGGGTGGAGCCATTCAGGTCGAGTCCCCGGGAGCGAGGGGCATAAGTCCTGCGATCAACGCGCCGCGCCCCCAAAGCGCTCCGCCTCTTTTCGTAGGTCCGCGCGGATGCGTCCGGCGAGACTGACCTGCGCGCGCCGAATGGCGCCGCTCACGCAATCGTCAGACCGAATGTGTCGCAATTATATCGTTAGAGGATATAAGTTGCCCTTGTGTTGCAAGCTGAGGTGAGCGGATGAACCCGTCACGACGGCCCGGCCTCGCCAGGGCGGAGGCCCGGTGATCGACGCCGCGGACACCGCGTTCGAGGCTCCAGCCTGCCTGTTCAAGGTGGACGCCTCCTTGTCTGCGGCCAGCCCGGGCGATCCGTCCGGCGCATCGAGATCGGAGTGGGCGGCGGATCCGCCAAACTGACACTCCGGGGCGGGGGGCGGGACGAGCGCGGGGGGACCGCGAGGGCTCGTCCCGCCAGCCCCTCAACCGTATCGCGCCACGCATCGGCGGGCGCTTCGCAAATCCGGGCATTGCTCGTGTTGACCGAACGGCATGCCGCAGAAGCACGACCGCGAGCCGCGCATCATCCGGCGCCGTGCGCCCCAAAACAGAAAGGATGGCGATGACCATCACCGACCCCCTTTTTCCATCCTGGAGACCCGTGAGCGCGCGGATCGCTGACTTGGGTTGGCCGGAAATCCTTCTGAACGCGGCGCTCAGTCTTGGCGCGCTCGTTCTAGCGCTCGCCTTCATTGCCCTGACCCGCAGGCTGTTGCGATCCGGACTTCGCCGCATGCCCGGACCGCATTCGGCCGACTGGGCGGTGCGCGCCAATCGGCTGACCACGCTCGCGACCTGGTGCGCCCGTGGCTTGGCCGCGATCGGAGTCGTCCTGGTGATCGCCCAGATCTGGGGCGCAGACCCGATGGCCTGGCTGGCTGAAGATGCCGGCCGCGCGTTCGCGGGCGCGGCCCTGAAGCTGCTGTTCCTGTTGTTGGCCGCGGCGGCCGGCTTGGAACTGTCGGGCCTGCTGATTGGCCGCCTCGTCGCAGGCGCGGTCGCAAACGCCGGTCACGCCAGGCGACAGGCGCAGCTCAAAACCCTGGGGCCGCTTTTGGAGGGGGTGGTGAAGACCACCATCCTCATCGTCGCCCTCCTGATGGCGATGTCGGAGGTCGGCGTGAAGATTGGACCGCTCCTCGCGGGGGCGGGCGTCGTCGGCATTGCGTTGGGCTTCGGCGCCCAGACCCTGGTCAAGGACTTCCTGACCGGTCTGTTCCTGATCATCGAGGACATCGTCTCGGTCGGAGACGTGGTCCGGGTCGGCGGTAGCGGCGGCCTGGTCGAGGCCATGACCCTGCGCACCATTCGGCTCAGGGACTTCGACGGAACCCTACACGTCTTTCCCTATAGCGAGGCTCAGGTTGTCCATAACCTGACCAAGACCTTTTCGTACTACGTGTTCGATCTGCAGGTGTCCTACGGTTCGGACATCGACCAGGCCCTCGGGGT
>CAMFIW010000268.1 GCA_945952355.1 uncultured Phenylobacterium sp.
GGCCGACCTGCTGGAGGCGATCGACGCCCAGGGTTCGATCTCGGCCGCCGGCCGCGCGCTCGGCATGAGCTATCGCCGCGCCTGGCTGCTGGTCGACGAGATGAACCGCTGCTGGGCCGAGCGCCTGGTCGAAACCCGTTCCGGCGGCGGCGAGGCCAGCGGCGCGCGGCTGACCGAAGCCGGGCGCAAGGTGCTGGCGGCCTATCGTCAGCTCCAGGCCCATCTGGGCGAACAGGCCCGCGGTGAGCCACTTGCGACCCTCACCGGCATGATGCGTTCAGAGCCCGAGACCTAGGCGCTGAGTTTCCACTGCATGATGGCCGGGCGCGGGCGCCGCGCCTCGATGGCGCGCCGCGAGCGGGAGCGCACCCGGACCCAGCGGCAGTTGGCCGGGGTGAAGTCGCCATGCTCGTCGAGCCGTTCCAGCACCGCATCGGCCGGCCGCTCGCCCATGTCGGCGAGGAAGGTTTCGTAGTCACGCGCCCAGGCCGGATGCACGGCCACGCCCAGGGCGCCGAAGTCGCGGAACCGCGGCGAGCCCGGATGGGTGCAGTAGGTGTTGATCTGCTGCCAGGCGCGATAGGTCGCCGGATGCCGCTTGCGCGCCCGGTGGCCATGCACCGTCAGCCGCGCCGCGGAGACCTCGCGATGCAGGCAGCCGCAGCTCGAGGTCTTTCCGGACCGCACCGAGACGCCGTTGGCGACCGTGGTCTCCCCGCAGTCGCAGGCGAACAGCCAGTGGGCCTTGCCATGGCGCGTCTCGTGGAACGCGACCCCGACCAGCCGGCCGAACCGCTCGCCCGCCATCTCGATCCGCTCGCGCCGCGCCACCTGTCTCCGCCCGCCGTCGATTCCGCTATATATGATCGTATATAGCATAGGGTCGAGGACCCCCGATCGCTGTCAAGGCCTGACATTCGGGCCGCGGCGCCCCATCTCCCGCCCCGAAGGCGCATTCGGCCGAGAAGGAACAGCGGCATGGCAGGCAAGGTCTGGTTCATCACGGGCAGCTCCAAGGGCTTCGGGCGGATCTGGGCGGAGGCGGCGCTGGCGCGCGGCGACAAGGTCGTCGCCACCGCGCGCGACGTGACCTCGGTCCAGCCGCTCGTCGAGCAGTACGGCGACCAGGTCCTGGCCCTGCCCCTGGACGTCGACGACAAGGCCGCGGTCGACGCGGCGGTCGCCCAGGCCATCGCCCGGTTCGGGCGCATCGACCTGGCGGTGAACAATGCCGGCTACGGCCTGTTCGGGGCGATCGAGGAGGTCAGCGAGGCCGAGGCCCGCGCCCAGATCGCGACCAATCTGTTCGGCGCCCTGTGGGTCACCCAGGCGGTGCTGCCGCACATGCGCGCCCAGCGCTCGGGCCACATCCTGCAGGTCTCGTCGATCGGCGGGGTCAACGCCTTCCCGACCGTGGGCCTCTACCACGCCTCCAAGTGGGGCCTCGAGGGCTTCAGCCAGGCCCTGGCCCAGGAGGTCGCGGCGTTCGGGATCAAGGTCACCCTGATCGAGCCGGGCGGCTACGCCACCGATTGGAGCGGCCGCTCGGCCAAGCGCGCCAAGGAGATGCCGGAATACGACGCCATCCGCGCGGCGCGCCAGGCGGCCCGCGCCAGCTTCACGCCCGGCGATCCCGACGCCAGCGCCGCCGCTGTGCTCAAGGTCGTCGATGCCGCCGACCCGCCCCTGCGCATCTTCTTCGGCACGACCGGCCTGCCGATGACCAAGGCCGAATACGCGCGCCGCATGGAGGCCTGGGAAGCCTGGAACGACGTCTCCGTCGAAGCCCAGGGCGACTGGGCCGCGAAGCAGGCGGCGAAGGCGTCCTAGGCCAGCGCTTGCTCGAGGTCCGCGATCAGGTCGTCGGCGTCTTCGATGCCGACGCTGAGGCGGATCAGGGAATCGGCGATGCCGATACGCGCGCGGATTTCGGCCGGGATCGAGGCGTGGGTCATGATGGCCGGGTGCTCGATCAGGCTTTCAACCCCGCCCAGGCTCTCGGCCAGGGTGAAGAGGCGGGTGCGCTCCAGCATCTTGAGCGTGCCCTTCAGGTCGCGCTTCAGCACCACCGACATCATGCCACCGAATCCACCGGTCATCTGGCGGGCGGCGAGCGCGTGCTGCGGGTGGCTGGCGAGGCCCGGATAGATCACCCGCTCGACATCGGCACGGCCCTCCAGCCAGGTCGCGATCTTCATGGCGCTCTCGCCATGCCGCTGCATGCGCAGGGCGAGCGTCTTGACCCCGCGCAGGGCCAGGAAGCTGTCGAAGGGAGAGGCCACGGCGCCGACCGCGTTCTGCAGGAAGGTGAGCTTGTCGCGCAGCTCGGCGTTCTCGCCGACCGCCAGGGCGCCGCCGACCACGTCGGAATGGCCGCCGAGATACTTGGTGGTCGAGTGCATCACCACGTCGAAGCCGAACTCTAGCGGCCGCTGGACGGCGGGGCTGCAGAAGGTGTTGTCGGCCGCCGCGATCAGGCCGCGCTTGCGGCAGAGATCCGCGATGGCTTCCAGGTCGGCCAGCCGCAGTAGCGGGTTGGTGGGGGTCTCCACCCAGACCATCTTGGTGTTGGGCCGGATCGCCGCCTCGATGGCGGAGAGGTCCGACAGGTCGGTGAAGCTGAAGTCCAGGCCGGCCGACCGTTTGCGCACCCGCTCGAACAGCCGGAACGAGCCGCCATAGAGGTCTTCGCTGGCGATCACGTGGTCGCCGCTGTCGAGCGCGTCCAGCAGGGTGGCGATCGCCGCCAGGCCCGAGGCGAAGGCATAGCCCTTGGTCCCGCTCTCCAGGTCGGCCACCGCGCGCTCGAAGGCGAAGCGGGTCGGGTTCTGGCTGCGGCTGTACTCGAACCCCTGGTGCACGCCGGGGCTCGCCTGGGCGTAGGTCGAGGTGGCGTAGATCGGCGGCATCACCGCCCCGGTCGAGGGGTCCGGCGACTGGCCGCCATGTATGGTGCGGGTGGCGAAGGCCAGCCGGTTCTTGCCGTGGCCCGTTCTGTCCTTGGAATCGTCGGTCACGCCGCGCGCCTCAGATAGTTGATCAGGTCGATCCGGGTGATCAGGCCCAGGAACTCCCGGCCCTCCAATACGATGGCCACGCGGTCCTGCTCGAACAAGGGCAGCAGGGCTTCCAGCGGCTCGCCGGCCTGCAGGGTGGTCAGGCGCGCGGTCATGGCCGAGCTCACCGGCTGGGCGAACCGCTTGTCGGTGTGGCGGTCCTCGACAGCCTCCAGCAGGTCGCTCTCATCGATCAGGCCGATCAGCCGGCCGTCATCCAGCACCGGCAGCTGCGAGACGTCGGCCTGGCGCATGCGGTTGTAGGCGGTGAGCAGGGTGTCGGCGGGCCCGACCGTGACCGCCCCGCCGTCGCCGGGCGCCCGGGCGATCAGGTCGCGCAGATCGCCGTGCATCTGCTTGGTGGTCAGGCCCTGCTCGGCCAGCCAGCTGTCGTTGTAGACCTTGGAGAGGTACTTCGAGCCCGTGTCGCAGACCAGGGTCACCACCCGCCGCGGTTCCGTCTGCTCGCGGCAATAGCGCAGGGCCGCGGCCAGCAAGGTGCCCGAGGACGACCCCGCCAGGACGCCGGCCTTCAGCAGGAGCTCGCGCGCCGCGGCGATGCTCTCGGCGTCGGGGATCGTGTAGGCCTTGGCGACCAGGGTGAGGTCGCAATTCGTGGGCACGAAGTCCTCGCCGATGCCCTCCACGACCCAGGACCCGGGCTCGATGGTCTTGCCGGTATTGACCAGGGGCGCGAGGATCGAGCCGTCGGGGTCGGCCAGCACCATTTTCGTCTTCGGCGAGGCGGCTTTGAAGTAGCGCCCGAGGCCCGTCAGCGTCCCGCCGGAGCCCACCCCCACCACCATGGCGTCGAGGTCGCCGCCCATCTGCTCGAAGATCTCCGGCCCGGTGGTGGTCTCGTGCGCCTTCGGATTGGCCGGATTGGCGAACTGGTTGACGTAGAGCGCGCCCGGAATGGCGGCCGCCAGCCGCTCGGCCATGTCCTGGTAGTATTCCGGATGGCCCTTGCCGACGTCGGAGCGGGTGATCCGCACGTCGACGCCCAGCGCCCGCAGGTGCTGGATCTTCTCGCGGGACATCTTGTCCGGGACGATCAGCAGGACCTTGTAGCCCTTGAGGATGCCTACCTGCGCCAGGCCCAGGCCCGTATTGCCCGCCGTGGCCTCGACCAGGATTCCGCCGGGCTTCAGGCGGCCGTCGGCTTCGGCGGCCTGGATCATCGACAGCGCGATGCGGTCCTTGATCGAGCCGCCCGGATTGGCGCTCTCCAGCTTGATGAACAGGCGGCAGGGGCCGGTGTCGAAACCCGACAGCTCCAGCATCGGCGTGCGGCCGATGAGGTCCAGCGCAGAGGCCGCCGGCGGCGGCAAGGGCGCGTCGTCATCCATGGGCGATCCTCCGGCGTCCGCGACATCGGAGGGCGGACGCGATGCAGGAACGCATCAAGCGCGATTCCGCGCCGGTCCGGGAACAGGATTCCGTGAATAGGCCCTGCGGCGGCAAGGATCTGCCGGCGCCGCCTGGACATCACGTCACGAAATAGCCCGACCCATCGTCCGCCGCGGGGGCGGCTGCGGGCGGCTCGGCGGGGGCGGAAGCGGCGACCTCGGGCGCATAGCCCTGCGCCTTGCCATAGGCCTCGTACCAGTAGTTGGCGTAGTCCTGAGGCGTGCCGCCGCCGACCCGGTTGTCCCAGGCGCTGGAATGGTGGTCGACGCCGGGACCGAAATACTCTCGATAGAACGCCTGGAATACGTCGGGCCGATCCGCGAGGATCTGGTTCAGCGGGACGCCGTCGGAGGTGGTCCGCTCGCCCGCCCCGGGGTCGAGCAGGGCTCTGATCTTCTCGGGATCGTGCCCGGATTCCTCCGACGAGGGCCGATAGCCCTCCCAGAACGCGTAGGTCTTGTACCAGTAGAGCGCATAGGCCTCGGGCGTGGCCTCGCCCACCCGGTCGGCCCAGGCGTGGGAGCGGTGGTCGTTGTTCGGGCCGTAGTAGGCATCGAAGAAGCCCTGGAAGACGTCGGGACGATCGAACAGCACCCGCGCCGGGTCGATG
>CAMFIW010000269.1 GCA_945952355.1 uncultured Phenylobacterium sp.
CTACGGTCAGGGCTTCGAACCCCGCGCCCAGGGCGGCGTCTATGAGGGCCGCGAAGGCGTGCGGCGTGCAGCCCCACGGTGACGGATTCTCTCGCACGTCGTGGGTGTAGAGGATCAGCCAGGCCCGGCGACGCTCGGCCTCGGCCAGCCAGCGCCAGGCGGCGGCCTCACCGTCCGGTCCCTCGATACCGACGGCGGGGGCCTGGTTCATATCGCTGCCCTGGCCGATCAGGCCATGATGCAGGCCGCGCAGATTGGTGAAGCTCGCCGCCAGAGCGCCTTTCGGCCCGGTCGACACGTCACCGTAGGGGTAGGCGAAGCTCTCCGGCGGCGGCAGGCCCCACGCGGCGAAGGCCGCCAGGTTCTTCTCGACGTCGGCGGCCGCGTCCTCGGCGGTCGCGCGACCGCAGTCCAGGTGCGAATAGGTGTGGCAGGCGATCTCGTGGCCGTCCTCGGCCAGGCGCAGATAGTCGTCCCGCTCGGCGCACACGCCCATCGGCGCCTCTGTCCCGGCCAAGCCCGCCGAGACGTAGTAGGTGCCGCGCAGGCCCCGGCTTTCCAGGATCTGGGCGCCGGTGGTCGCCGCGGTCAGCGGAGTGTCGTCGAAGGAGAACGAGATCATCGGACGCTCCGGCGCGGCCGGCAGCGGCTTGAGGTGGCGCACGCGCGCCCAACGGCGGATGAACTTGCCGCGCAGCGAGCTGTCGGCGGCGTAGACCTTTTCCTGTGCGGACATCAGACGGCCTCGGCGTAGAGGGCGGCGCGATAGAGCCGCATGGCGAAGGCGCGGGACCTGACCGGCGCGTCTTCCATCAGGGCGTAGGACTTGAGCAAGGGGCGCCACAGGCCACGAAGCGGCGCGCGCTTCAGCACGCGGGCGACCCGGTAGCTGGGATAGGCGCTGACCACCTCGCGGTGGGCGGCCACGACGCGGGCGAAATTCACGGCCGACTGCTCGAATTTGGCGGCGATGGCGGGCGCGGTGTCGAGACCCAGATGGGTCGCCGGATTGTCCAGGTGCAGGATCGGCCAGCGGCGGGCGACCCGCATGCCCCATTCCACGTCCTCCCAGCCCCAGCCTGTGAAACCTTCGTCGAAGGCCTCGGCCTGGAACACGTCAAGGCGCACCAGCAGGTTGGAGGTGAAGAGGTGCTTCTCGGGCGCCGCGCGGCGCTGTGCGGCGGGCAGGCAGTCGGCGTGGCTGGCCATGGCCCGATGCAGGGCCTGGTCGCGACGGGGCTCGACCTGGGCGAGGGAAAAGCCCCCGAAGGCCACGGGAGGGTCGTCGGTCTCGACCAGCCTCAGCCAGGCGCCCAGGAAGTCGGGGCTGTCGGGCAGCATGTCGCTGTCGAGAAACAGCAAGGTGGCGGCGCGGGCATGGCCGACCAGTCGGTTGCGACCCTTGGCGCGCCCCTCGTTCCGGGCTAGCCGCACGAAGCGGGCGGGCATTGGGTGATCACGGACCTGGGCGTCCACGCGCGCGGCAAGCGCCGGGTCGTCGGACCCGTCGTCGAGCAGCACGATTTCGGCGTCGCCGGCCTCGTGGCCCAAGGCGGCGAGCAGGGGACCAGGATCGTCGCCCTTGAAAGGGATCAGGACCGACAGGCGAGGGGCCGCCCCAGCCCAGCGATCGTTGTCGAGCAGGGTCTCGCTCATGCCGGGCTCCGGCGCAGGCGCAGGACATCGAGGGCGCGCGTGCGCAGTGACCCGGCGTCCAGCGCCGCGACGATCAGGCCATAGACCAGGCCGCCGGCGACCGCCTTCAGGGCCAGCTCGGGCAGGCCGCCCAGGGCGGGAATGCGGTTCACCACCACGGCCATGGCGAGGCTCGCGCCCGCCGCCTGCAACAGGGTGAGCCATGGCACTGGCAAGGAGACCGAGCGGCGGCCGATCAGGGCGGACGCCGCGAGGCCCAGGGCGTAGCTGGCGGGGGTGGCGATAAGGGCGCCGTCGAGGCCCAGGCGAGGGATCAGGATCAGGTTCAAGACCAGGTTCGCCGCGGCCGGCGCCAGCATGGCGACCATCAGCATCAGGGTGCGTTTGCCCAGGGTGAAGGCCTGATGGAAGTAGTGGGTCGTGAGGCCGGCCAGCAGGCCGCTAAGCGCGATCCAGGGCATGACGTGCGCCGCGCCGGCCGCCAGTGGGCCGCCGATCATCAACTGCGCCAGGGGCTGGGCCACGAGGGCCAGACCTGTCGCCGCAGGGACAGTCAGCAACAGCATGAGCTGGGCCTGTTCGCGAGCGGCGTCCTTCAGCGCCGGCTGGCCGCCGCGCTCCAGGGCCATGATCAGGGCGGGGCCGCCCGCCGCGCCCAGCCATATGAACACCACGTCGAGCGTGCGGTTCGCGAGGCTGTACCCCGCGTGGTAGAGGCCGACCGCCGTCTGGTCGAGGAAGGCGGCCAGCAGGAACCGATCGGTCGTGGCAAGCACCAGGGCCAGGATCAGCGACATGGCCACCGGCAGACCATAGGCGGCGTGCGATCCAATGCGGGAGCGGTCGAAACGGCCGGCTCGGGCTCGCAACCGCTCGGCAGGCAAAATGAAGGGCAGGGCCGCCGCCGCCGCGATCCCGGCGCCGGCCAGCGGCGCGGCGCCTCCTACGCCCGCCAGGGCTAGGCCAGCGCCGATCGCGAAACCGCCCGCGGTCTGCCAGACGTCCAACAGGGCGGCAGCGCGGACCTCCCCGGCGGCGCGACGGCGCTCCTGGGCCAGCTTGGCGATCGTGCGGGGCAAGGTAGCCGCCAGGCCCGCCAACACGGCCCACCGCAGGCCCTCGTGAAGCGGCCAGAGCCAGGCGACGAGTCCCGCGACGGGCAGGGCCGCCGCCAACAGCGCCCACACGCCATAGACCGTCGCCGAATGGGCGGCGCCGGCGTCGAGGCCTTCTTCGGCGGCCCAGAACCGCGCCATGGCGGCTTCGTTCCAGGTGAAGGCGGCGGTGTGTGTCAGGCTCATCACCGAGAAACCCAGGGCGTAGTCGCCGAACTGGGCGGGCGTGAGCAGGCGCGTGAAGGTGACGATCGTGAGCAGTCCCACGATCCCTTGCACCACATTGACCGGCAGGTAGCCGACCACGCCTCGCCAGAACATCGGTCTCGCCTCTGTATCAGGTGCGCAGAATGACGGACCGGGGTTGCAAAGCCCCTAAAGGTCTCAGCGGACGGCTTCGCTGTCGCCGAGCAGGCAGGGGACCGTGACCAGCATGATCCACATGTCCAGCCAGAAGGACTGGCGTTCGATGTACTCGACATCATAGGCGACGCGGCGGGCGACATCTTCCGGCGTCGCCACCGGTCCGCGGGAGCCGTGGATCGCGGCCCACCCGGTCATGCCCGGCTTCATGCGATGCCGGTGCGCGTATTCGGCGACGAGCTTGGCGCTCTCGACCTCGCCGGTCTTCATGCCGATGGCGTGGGGGCGGGGCCCCACGAGGGACATCTGGCCCGAAAGAACATTGAAGATCTGCGGCAGCTCGTCGAGCGAGGTCTTGCGGATGATCCGGCCCACGCGGGTCACGCGGTCATCGTCGGCGGTCACCTGGCGGGCGGCCTTGGCGTCGGTGGCCTCGACCTTCATCGAACGGAATTTCCAGACGACGATCTCTTCGTTGTTGAAGCCGTGGCGGCGCTGGCGAAACAGGATGGGGCCGGGGCTGTCCAGGCGGATGGCGAAGGCCACGACCACCATGATCGGCAGGGCGAAGATCAGGGCCACGGTCCCGATCACCAGGTCCTGGGCGCGTTTCAACAGCGCGCGGGCTTCATTGGCCGGCACGCCGGACAACCGCGCCAGCGGCACATCGGCGATCCGCTCCGCCGCCGCAGCCTCGTGGGCTGCGTTCTCGCCATCGAGCAGCAGAGTGACTTCGTTGGGCAGGACCCGCAGGCGCTCGATCAGCTCAGCGACCCGCGCCCGCGCGGCCGAGGGCACGCTGATCACGATGCGGTCGACGAAGGGCATGATACGGTGGTCGAGCAGGGCCTGGGTGTCGCCCAGCACGGGCACACCTCCGATGTCGCGCGGGCGGCGCGCGGCGCGGTCGTCGAACAGCCCCAGGATATTGACTTCGCGAGTCTTGAGCATGGCTGCGATCAGACGCTCGGCCGATCCCGTGGCGCCGACCACGACGACGTTGGGGGTCAGCCGGCCGCTGGCGCGCCAACTGCGGACATGCAGCCACCAGGCCGTGTGCATGGCGCAGAGAAGCGCCCAGGCGACGGGCGTCCAGACCTGCATGGCCGGCACGAGCGCCGCCGGTCCTGAGACCGCGAGCAGCGCCAGGACGGCCACAGAGCCGCCGATCGCGAAGGCGATGCTGACATTGGCGAGTTGGCGAAGTAGGCCGTTGCGCGCCGAGAACACATAGGCGTTGAACAACGACAGAGCGGCCATCACCGACAGTGCGCCCGCGGCGGCCACCGACAGGCTCGCGCCCGAACCGGCGGCCTGCATGTGGGTGATCCAACCGGCGACTCCGAGCGCCAGGGCGTCACCGCCCTGGAAAAGGCGGGTGATCAGCCGCCCAGCCAGACGTAGGCGCGTGGGCGCGAGCACGCGCGGACGGAACGGTCCGCGACGATCGGAGGCGAGTTGCAGGGGGATCGGTTCGCCGGCGGCGCGCGCGGCGCGCGCATGGGGAACGTCCAGCGTCGAGGTCTCTTCGGCAGGCATGAAAACAGGCGCTCTGGAAATCTTGCTCGCGCCATACTGCCGCAGGCCCTCTGATCGTCGGGTTAACGGGCGCGTTGGTCCCGAGACGAGGGTTCGAGGCGCATCCCGCTTCGCGCGGGCTGGCGGAGGAGGGCGATAAGGCGCGCCGCGGGCGAAGGATGGCGGTGACGCAGGGATTCGAACCCTGGATACGCTTTCACGTATGACGATTTAGCAAACCGTTGCCTTCAGCCACTCGGCCACGTCACCAGCTTGATTTGTCTTGGGTTTTCTCCCGCTCCCCCGCGCTTCGTCGCGAAAGTCCGAAAAGACCGTCCGCTGCGCCCCGCGAAGGGAGCGATCTAATAGCCGAACCCGTCCGGGCAGAGC
>CAMFIW010000270.1 GCA_945952355.1 uncultured Phenylobacterium sp.
CGCCAAGGCGAGGCCGAGCGTATCCTTGTCCGACAGCGCCTTGACGTGGACCGTCAGGTCGCCATTGGCGATGTTGTCGGCCACCGCAGCGGTGTTGCGCAGGTTCGCGGTCATGCCGTTGATGGTTACGACCAGATCCTTGATCTCGTCGTTGGTCGAGACCTCGATGGTCTGGTCCAGGTCGCCAATGGCGACGCCCTCGGCGAGGCGCTTGATCTTGCCCAGGCCGCTGTTGATGGTCATCGAAATCCACACGCCGGCCGCAGCCGACAGGGCGAGGATCAGAAGACCGGCGACGATAAGGATCGTGCGGGCGGTCAGGTACTGCCGATCGGTTTCCGCGTCGACGCGCTTGAGGTCGCCATCAGTGCGGGCCGTGATGCCATCCAGCGTGCGCTGCAGGGCGTCGACCGCGGCCTTGCTCTGCTTCATGGACAGCTCTGCGGCCTGAGTGTTGCTGGCCGGCGTGTTCTCGATCGCCAGCTTTCGCACCTGGTCCTCGATCGGCATCCAGGCCTGCCAGTCCGTGTCGAACTTCAGCAGGTCGGCCTTCACCTCCGGCTGCGCCACCGCCTCAAGCTGCTGGCGCAATTGCAGGATCTTCTGGCGTCCGCCGAGGATCTGGGCGTCATACTCGCGTATCGCCGACGGGTCGGTGGCCAGGATGATGTTCTTCTCCTTGCGCACGAGCAGGGAGATGGCCGCGTTGAGATCGCCGACGAGCCGCGACTCGGCGACCGGACCGGCGATCATCTTGGTGATCGCCCCGTTCAACGAGCCGAGGTTGACGATCGCCAGGACCGCCGTCACCGCGGACATGGCGACGATGGTGGCGAAGGTCGCGGCGAGCTTTAGCTTGATGGTGAGACGCATATCCGGTTCCGCGCAGTCAGGCCGTGGTCAGGGGAACGACCGCGCCTCTGGCGCCGCCGCGTGTGGTGAAGATCTGGTCGAGGTCCGGCACGACGATCAGGTCGCCGTCGCGCTTGGCGAGTCGCCGGATGAAGTCGGTGCGCCACCGGAGCCCCACGCGCGGGACGTCCTCGGTCTCGGACATCTCGATGGTGGTGACTTCGTGGACCTTATCGGCGCGCAGGCCGATCAAGGCGGGCGCGCCGTCGAGTTCGTACTCGATGACGACGACCCGGCTGTCGATGGTGGCCGCGCCCTTGCCCATCTCGAAGGCCAGACGCAGGTCGGCGAGCGGGATCACCCGTCCGCGAAAGTTGATCACCGCGCTCACGAAGGGCGCCGCGCCCGGCACCGCCGTCTCGGGCATGAGGTCGAGAACCTCGCGCACATGGCCGGCCTCCAGGGCGAAGGTCTCGCCCGCCAGGTCGAAGGTCAGCACCTGCCAGGCCTCGCCCATCGATGTCCGTTCCATGTCTGAGGTCCCCGACATCGCCCCTACCCCGCGGCTCGAAGCTGCTGGGCGTCCTGCCGTTGGCCGGAAGCCACCAGGTGCGCCACGTCCAGGATCAGGGCCACGCCGCCATCGCCCAGGATGGTGGCCCCGGAAAACACCTCGACGTCGTCGTGGAAGCTCGACAGCGACTTGATGACTGTCTGGTGGTCCCCGAGAATCTGGTCGACCACCAAGCCGACGCGCTCCTGTCCGGTGGCGACCACCACCACCTTCTGGTGGGGGTCCGGCGAGGTGCCGGTCTTGAACTGCTCGCGCAGGCGGATGAACGGCACCAACTGGTCGCGCAAGGTGATCAGGCTGCGGCCGGTCGAGCGCACGTCCTGCTCGGCCGACAGCTCGACGCATTCCTCGACTGCGGCGAGCGGGATCACGTAGCGACCCTGCCCCACCCGCACCATCAGCCCGTCGATGATCGCCAGGGTCAGCGGGATGCGCAGCGAGATTTCCGAACCCTTGCCGGGTTCGCTGGTCATCTCGATAGCGCCGCGCAAGCCCTCGATCGTGCGCTTCACGACGTCCATCCCGACGCCTCGGCCGGACAGGTTGGTGATCGCGCTGGCGGTCGAGAAACCAGGATGGAAGATGAGCTGAAGCAGCTCGCCGTCGCTCAGCACCGCGCCCGGAGCGATCAGGCCGTTTTCCTCGGCCTTCGCGCGGACGCGGGCGCGGTCGACGCCACGGCCGTCGTCGGTGATGGTGATGATCACTTCGGCGCCCGACTGACGGGCGGCCAGGCGAATCTGGCCCGTCGCGGCCTTTCCGGCGGCCAGACGCTGTTCCGGCGCCTCCAGTCCGTGATCGGCGGCGTTGCGGATCAGGTGGACCAGCGGATCGGCGAGGCGCTCGATCACGGTCTTGTCGAGTTCGGTGGTCTCGCCTTCCGTCGACAGCTCGATGCTCTTGCCGGTGTCGCGGGCGAGGTCGTGAATCAGGCGACGGAAGCGGCCGAACAGCTGCGCGATCGGCACCATGCGCACCACCATCATGGTGTCTCGCAGCTCGGACGCCAGGCGTTCGATCTCCTCGGAGACGGCGCGCAGGTTCGGGTCAATGCTACCGGCCGCGACCTGCTTGAGGCGCGACTGCGCGATCACCAGTTCGCCGACGCGATCCATCAGCTCGTCCAGCCGTTCGGCGGGGACACGCACCGTCTCGCTGGACCGCGCCGCCTTGGACTCGGCGACGGGCTCGCCCGGCGCCGACGCCGGCGATGCCTCGGCGGTAGGGGGCGACGCGAGTTCGAGCTCCGGCTCCGGCTCCGGCTCGCTTTCGTCGGACAGCCCCGAGACGACCTCCTCGATCTCGAGCGTCATGTCGTCGATGACGAAGATGAAGACGTCTTCGATCGCCGAGCGAGAGTGCTCGGTAGCCAGGAAGACCTCCCAGGCAAGGTGGCAGTCCGTCGGATTCAGCGCCTCGAGCGGCGGCACCTGGTCGGTGATCGCGGTCACCTGGCATTCGCCGAGTTCACGCAGTTCGTCGATCAGCGGCAGCGGCCGCGTGCCATTGGCCAGCGCGTCGGCCGGCAAGCTGAAGCGGATGGCGAACCGGTTGAGAGGCGGCCCTTCGGGGATGGCCGCCGGCGACTCGCCCGCGCCGTCCACGGCGCGCTGCAGCCGATTCAGCAGCGCCTGGCCGGCGCTGTCCGGGGCGTCACGCCCCTCGGCGAGGGCGCGCATGTGATCCTGCGCGGCCAGGACGGCGGCTACGAGTTCCGGCGTGGCCGGCGCCTGCCCTTTCCGGACCCGGTCGAAGGCCGTTTCGCAATGGTGGGTGAATGCGGCAAGCGCGTCGAAGCCGAACATGGCCCCGGAGCCCTTCAGCGTGTGCAGGCCGCGGAACACCGCGTCGACGAGCGCCTTGTCGCCGGGGCGGTGGGCGAGATCGAGCAGGCCCTGCTCGATCTGCTCCAGCAGGTCCTGCGCCTCCTGGCGGAAGGTCTCTACCGGATCGGCCTCGCTCATGACGCCAGGACCTTGCGGACGATCCGCACCAGTTGTTCCGGGTCGAAGGGCTTGGTGAGCCACCCGGTCGCGCCCGCCGCCTTGGCCTGCGCCTTGATTTCGGCGTCGCTCTCAGTGGTGAGGAAGAGGATCGGGACGCCCGCATGCGCCGGCTTGGCCCGCAGCTGTCGGATCATGGTGAGGCCGTCCATCACCGGCATGTTCAGATCGGTGATGATCAGGGCGAATGCGCCGGCGTCGGCTTTGGCCAGGCCCTCGGCTCCGTCCCCAGCCTCGGCGACGGAATAGCCCTCGCCGGCCAGGGCGATTCGGATCGCCTGCCGGATGGACGCCGAGTCATCGACCGTGAGAATTGAAGTCATTGCGGCGCCTCGCTGTCGTGAAGCCAAAAGGATCGCGCCGCCTGGTCCGCCAGGAAGCCGCCGCGACGCAGCACCTCCGGGAGGCCGTCGCTCGCCGGCGCGGCGAGCGCGACTTCGCGCCCCGCTTCCGCGGCCGACCGGCGCGCGGAGTAGACGAGTTGGACGAGCGTGAGGTCGACGGGCGCGGCCGGATCGAGAGCCAGCACTACCGAAGGATGTTTCGAGAGCGCCGCTGAAATGGCCACGTGGGCCTCGCCGACTCCGCGCAGGGTGAGGTCGCCGGAAAGCGCCACTTGGCGAGGCTTTGGTCCGGTCCGCGGCACGCGGGCGCTCCAGCTATTCCACCCTGGATTGGGTGGATATGGAATACCCTGTACCGCGCCACCCCTTAAGCGAAGGTGAAGTGGACGGTTGTTCGAGACACGAATACTTCACAGAACACGATCTCTGGAGATTCTTCAGGTCGCGCGAGCTCATGCGACGCGGGGTTGCGACAGGATGTCGCAGATATCGCACACTCAAGTCCTCATCCGAGAACGACGTTACTTGTTGACGGGCAAACAGGACCAACGGGGGCGCGACAGAATGCCGCGCACGCCGTGTAAAGTCTTCCCACGATGGATGCCGTCAGGGGCCGCGCCGCGGCGGCGGCAAGCGCGAGCCGCCACGCCGATAGGAGCGTCGCCGACGCGCCGGACGAGCGGCGGCGGGGCATGAGGCGGGGGCGATCGCACGGGATCGGCTCATCGACCCGACCGCAGCCACCGGTTGCGACGGCGGCGTTCCCCCTTGCGGATGGCCTCAGACGAGCAGTGCGGAGTCTGTCCGGCGAAACGGGGAATCGACCGCGCCCGATTTCGGCCCGAACATCCGATGCAAAACGGCGATCACCTTTTTCAGTTCAATAGGATATCGAAACATCTGAGAAATGTAAGATGACTCAGATTGGATATAAATCGCCATCCGAGAGAAACATTACCTAAGTTGCGAAACTATATGTGACTAAAACACGACATCAAGTGAGACATGATCGATCCGACTTCTCATCATCATTGACGCTATTTTGCCTCTATCCATAGTTCCCACCACGTCGACCAAATCGATGTCCGATTTTGTTTCACGGGGAGCGGCGCTGCTTGAGCGGCGGACCGCTGGAGGACTTAGACCTTGAAAACCAAGTGCATGCGAGAGCGCCTTCTGGCCTCTTCGATGATCTGTGGCGTCGCGCTCGCGGCCGGCCACGCCTATGCGGCCGACAACGCCACCGAAGTGACCGAAATCGTCG
>CAMFIW010000271.1 GCA_945952355.1 uncultured Phenylobacterium sp.
TTCTCGCGCTGTCTAGCGATGTCGACGATCTTACGCGTGTAGATCTCGGTGGTCGCCGTATCATTAAAAAAGTGGGGGGCCGCCCTTACGCCGAATTAATTGGCGTTCCATCGAGGCCCGATCCCATTTTTCGGCCCGCGGGGAGCGCATCATGTCCTTGGCCCTGGCCACTCTCATCTACGAATCCCGCCGCTACATGGCGGCCGTGATCGCGCTGGCCTTCGCAGGTCTTCTCATCCTGGCCCAGGTCGGGATGTTCACCGGCATCGTAAAGGGCGCGACGGCGACGGTCGACCGCTCCCGCGCCGACCTGATGATCATGCCGGCCAAGTCGGAAAGCCTGATCAACTCCGGCCCGACCAGCCTGCCGCGACGCCTCGGCCCGCAGCTCTATCTCAACCCTGAAGTGGCGGAGGTCGCCAGCTTCGACGGCGGCGGCGGGCGGTGGAGCAACACACCAGACAAGGGCGAAAAGCAGGTCACGACCTTCGTGCAGTTCAATATGGTCGACCCCGAGGTCGGCGCCGTAACCCTGCCCACCGACTATTCCGAAGCGACCCGCATCGCCCTGCTCGAGCCCTATGCGGCCGCGATCGACCGAACGGCCCTGGCGCGCCTGGGGGTCAAGCTGAACGACACCGCGACGATCAACGGCAAGACCATCCGGATCCGCGCGATCCTCGACGGCTATCCGGACATGAACAACGCCTCGGTGACCGTGTCGCGCGACACCCTGCGCCTGCTCGGCATGCTGGAAAAGGGCGAGAAGACCGGCCCCTTGATGGTGCGCTTGAAGAATCCAGGCCGCGCCGAGGCGGTGCGCGACCAACTCAACGCCGTCTCCAAGGGCGCTTATCGCGCCTGGACCCGCGCCGAACTCTCCAAGGCCAACGAAGGCGCTCTGCTGAAAGAGCAGATCATCGGCCTGTTCCTGATCTCCTCCGCGGTCCTCGGATTCCTGATCGGCGTGGGCATCACCTCCATGACCCTGCGCGGTGCGATCCTGGCCAACATCAAGGAGTTCGCGACCTTGCGGGCGCTCGGCGTCTCCATGGGCTCGCTGCGGGTGATCGTGCTGGAGCTGTCCTTCTGGGTCGGGCTGGCCGGCCTGCTGGCGACAGCGATCTTCACCTACGGCGTCTACCTGCTGGGCAAGAGCGGCGGCGTGCCGATGGGCTTCCCGCCGGTGGCGGTGATGCTGGTCGCCCTGTTGCTGATGGTGATCTCGCTGGCCTCGGGTCTGTTCTCCCTCGGCGTCCTCAAGAAGAGCCAACCCGCGGACCTGCTGCGATGACCCCTGCCTCCCGCGTCGCGATCGAGGCCAAGGGCCTGACCAAGCGGTTCAAGACCGGCCGCACTTTCATCGAGGTGCTGAAGCAGGTCGACTTCGACGCCCGACACGGCGACGTCACCATGGTCATGGGTCCCTCCGGCTCGGGCAAGTCGACCCTGGTGGCGACGCTGTCGGGCCTTCTGCGCCCCGACGCCGGCCAGGTGAGCGCCATGGGCCAGGACCTCTGGAGCTTGCGTCCTGGCAGGATCGACAAGTTCCGCCTCGATCACTGCGGCTTCATCTTCCAGGGCTTCAACCTGTTCTCGGCCCTCACCGCCCTGCAGCAGGTGACGACGGTGCTCAAGTATACCGGGCTCACCCCCGCCGAGGCGAAGGAACGCGCCACCATCGCGCTGTCCGAGGTCGGCCTCGCCAACCGCCTGAACCAGCGGCCGACCGAGCTGTCGGGCGGCGAGAAACAGCGCGTGGCCATCGCCCGCGCGCTCGCCAAGCAGCCCCGCCTGCTGTTCGCCGACGAGCCGACCTCCGCACTCGACGGCGAGAACGGCCAGGTGGTGATCCAGCTCCTGCAGCGCGCCGCAAAGCAGCACGACGCGGCGGTGATCTGCGTGACCCACGACCCGCGGCTCGAGGCCTATGCCGACCGCATCATCCACATCGAGGACGGCCGCATCCTGGACGATCGGCGCACCACGCCGGCCCAGGACGGCGCCCGCCAACCCGAGCTCATCGAGGCTTAAGACAATGCTCGCCTTTCTCCGCCGCCGGATCGCCTGGATCATCGCCGCGGTCGTCGTCCTGACCTTGGGCGGGACCCTGGTCCTGCAGGGCCAGGCGAAGGCCAGGAAGGCCGAGGCCGCCAAGATCGCCGCGGCCAATGCGCCGAAGAGTCCCTACGTCGCCATCGCCAACGGCAAGGCCGACGTCGAGGGCGGGATGATCCAGGTCGCCGCCCGGCGCGCCGGCATCGTGCGCGAGGTCTTCGTCCACGAAGGCGACCAAGTGACCAAAGGCCAGATCCTGGCTCGACAGGAGGACGACGAGCCGCGGCTCGCCGCCGCCCAGGCCGCGGCCGCCGTGCGCCAGGCCAAGGCCCAGGTCGCCCTGCTGGAGGTCCAGTTGTCGACGGCCCAACGCGAGCGCGCCCGGCTCCAGGGCCTCGTGGCCACCAACTTCGTGGCCGGCCAGAGGCTCGACCAGGCCAATGACGCGATCCGCCAGGCCGAGGCCAACCTGTCGGCCCAGCGCGCCGCGATCTCGACGGCGGAAGCGGCGCTCGCGACCGCTCGCTACGAGCAGGAATTGACGATCATTCGCGCGCCCACGGACGGGCGCATCGCCCGGCGATACGCCAATCCGGGTTCGGGCGCCTCGACGCTGAACGTCTCCACCATGTTCGATCTCGAACCGGCGGCGGCCCACATCATCCGCGCGGAGGTCGCCGAGAGCGCTTTGCAGAACGTGGCGGTGGGCCAGACCGTGCAGATCGCCACCGAGAGCGATCCGACCAAGACCTATCCGGGCAAGGTGGTGCGCCAGGCCGGCGTGTTCGGCGCCCGCAAGCTCACCTCCGACGATCCGACCGAGCGGACGGACGACCGCGTGGTCGAGGTGGTGGTCAGCGCCGACAACACGCCGTTCCTGATCGGCCAGCGGGTGCTGGTGAAGTTCCTGCGCGGCACGGCCATCGCGATGGCGCGGTGAGGCCCCAGGGGTAGCTTGACGCCCGCTCTCCCGCGCCGCACAAACCGCGCGCAATTCAAACCCCTGTTTGGAACGGGAGACTTCGATGGCGGACATCCGCTTTGACGGCAAGGTGGCGATCGTCACGGGCGCGGGCGGCGGCCTGGGCCGCCAGCATGCGCTGGAGCTGGCGCGCCGCGGCGCCAAGGTGGTGGTCAACGACCTGGGCGGCTCGATGGACGGTTCGGGCGGTTCGTCCGCGGCCGCCGACGCCGTGGTGGCCGAGATCAAGGCCGCCGGCGGTGAGGCCATCGCCAACGGTTCGTCAGTGACCGACGACGCCGGCGTCGCCCTGATGGTCAAGCAGGCCATGGACGCCTGGGGCCGCATCGACATCCTGATCGCGAACGCCGGCATCCTGCGCGACAAGTCGTTCGCCAAGATGGAGATGAGCGACTTCGAGCTGGTCCTGAACGTCCACCTGATGGGCACCGTGAAGCCCACCAAGGCGGTCTGGGAGATCATGCGCGAGCAGAACTACGGCCGCATCGTGGTGACCACCTCGTCGAGCGGCATGTACGGCAACTTCGGCCAGTCGAACTACGGCGCGGCCAAGCTCGGCATCATCGGCTTCATGAACACCATCAAGCTCGAAGGTCAGAAGAACAACATCCACATCAACGCCATCAGCCCGGTGGCCGCGACGCGCATGACCGAGAACCTGATGCCCCCCGCGGTGCTGGAGAAGCTGAAGCCGGAATACGTGACCCCCGGCGTCGTCTATCTCTGCTCGGAGGAAGCCCCCACCGGCGCGATCCTGACCGCCGGCGCCGGCGCCTTCGCCCTGTCGCGCATCTATGAGACCGAGGGCGTATATCTCGGCGAAGGCGGCCTGTCCGTCGAGGAGGTCCGCGACAACTGGGCCAAGATCTCCGATCCGGCCGGCCAGCAGGCCTATTTCAATGGCGGCGAACAGAGCGGGAAGTTCTTCCGCAAGATGCAGGGCGGCTGAGGCGCGGCTTCACCGCCAGACACTCGAGGGCCCCTGCCGCGGCGGGGGCCCTTTTTCATTCAAGCAAGCTTGGCCGGAACATCGGCGCGCGACAGGCGTTCGGCAGCCGTCGGAATGAGGGCGCGCAGATGACATCGCCGAAGGAACTGACGTCACCCCGCGATCGGGCCGCCCGGCTGGCCGAGGTGCGGAACCTGAAGATGGCGCGATCGGCTCACGCCTATGTGCGGGGCTCGACCGCCAAGTTCTACGACTGGCTCAAGGCGGACGCCGTCGCCCTGCCGGAGGGGCCGCCCGTCTGGATCTGTGGCGACTGCCACGTCGGCAATCTTGGTCCGCTCGCCGACCGTCGCGGCAAGGTGGCGGTGCAGATTCGCGACCTGGACCAGACGGTGATCGGCAATCCAGCCCACGACCTGGTTCGCCTAGGCCTGTCCCTGGCGTCGGCGGCGCGCGGCTCGGACCTGCCGGGGGTGGTGACGGCGCGGATCCTGGAGCAGCTGATGGCCGGCTACGAGGCCGCGCTGGAGGGCGAGTTCGGCGAGAAGGACGGGCGGCCGGACAGCATTCAGGCGCTGATCGACCATTCCACGCGACGCCGGTGGCGCCATCTCGCGGCGGAGCGCCTGGACACGGTCGAGCCGAAGATCCCGCTCGGCAGGAAGTTCTGGGCGCTGACCGGGCGGGAGCGCAGGGCGCTCAACGCCCTCTTCGAGGATCCCGCCGCCCGCGACCTCGTCGCCCATCTGCAGGGCCGCGGCGACGACACGCCTGTGCGGATGGTGGACGCCGCCTACTGGATGAAGGGTTGCAGCTCGCTGGGCCGGCTGCGGTTCGCGGCCATGCTGCGGGTAGGCGAAGGCAAGAAGGCCTCGCTCTGCCTGGTCGACATCAAGGAGGCGGCGACCGCCGCAGCGCCCCGCACCGCCAAGGCGCAAATGCCGCGCGACAACGCCCAGCGGGTGGTGGCGGGGGCGCGGGCCCTGTCGCCGCACCTGGGCGAGAGGATGGTGGCCGCGCGCCTGCTCGACCGCAGCGT
>CAMFIW010000272.1 GCA_945952355.1 uncultured Phenylobacterium sp.
TCCTCGCGGCAGCGGCGGTGGTCGCCGTCCATCACCTGACGCTGAGCTTCATCCTGCCTGCGGCCGTGTTCCCCGGGAGTGGCGGCCTTGGCCGGGTGCTGGTGCATGCGGTCATCCTCATCTGCGAGGCCGCAAGCCTCATGTGGGTGTGCCAGAACATCACCGGCATGTTCGCCCGTTCCGAGCAGGCGGTCCGCCGCGCCCAGGAGGCGCAGCAGGTCGCCGAAGGCGCCATGGCGGCGGCCGACGCCGCCCGCGCAGCCGAGACCCGCGCCGCCGAAGAGCGCGCGGCGCTCCAGGAAACCGTCGACGCCGAGCGCCATGTGGTGGTCGAAAGCCTGGCCACGGGCCTCGAACGGCTGGCCGGAGGCGACCTCGCCTATCGGTTGACGACCAGGTTCGCGCCACAGTTCGAGAAGCTCCGCGGCGACTACAATGATGCGATGGGACGGCTGGAGGCGACGATCAGCTCCATCGCCGCGTCGACGCGGGGCATGCACGCCAGCGTCCGCGAGCTGAGCTCGGCGGCCGGCAATCTCTCGCGCCGCACCGAACAGCAGGCCGCCAACCTGGAAGAGACCGCCGCGGCGATCAGCGAGATCACCGATATGGTCGGGGGCGCCGCCCAGGGCGCCAAGCAAGCGGCCTCGGTGGTCAGCACCGCCCGGAACGACGCCCGCAAGTCCAGCGACGTGGTCGCCAGCGCGGTCGCCGCCATGAGCGAGATCGAGGCCTCGTCGGAACAGATCGGCCAGATCATCGGCGTGATCGACGAAATCGCCTTCCAGACCAACCTGCTGGCCCTGAACGCCGGGGTCGAGGCGGCCCGCGCCGGTGACGCCGGCAAGGGCTTCGCGGTGGTCGCCTCCGAGGTTCGGGCCCTCGCCCAGCGCTCGGCCGAGGCCGCCAAGGAGATCAAGACCCTGATCTCGTCCTCGACCGATCAGGTGGCCACAGGGGTGGCCCTGGTCGGCCAGACCGGCGACGCGCTGAACCGCATCGTCAGCCAGGTCGCCCAGCTCGACGAGCTGATCGTCACGATCGCCGCGAGCGCCCAGGACCAGTCCAACAGCATCCGCCAGGTGAACAGCGCCGTGACCCGCATGGACCAGGCGACGCAACAGAACGCCGCCATGGTCGAGGAGAGCACTGCGGCCAGCCACGCCCTGGCCAAGGAGGCCGAAAGCCTCGCCGGCGCCGTCGCCCAGTTCAAGGTCGGACAGGCGGCCGCCGGCGTGGCCCGCGCGGCCTAGAACTTCGCGTCCAGGCGGACGTAATAGTTGCCGCCGTTGGTGTCGTAGGGCGAGTTCCGCGAATAGACGAGGCCGCGGCTGGCCTGGAACACCGCCTCGGCGGGATAGGTGTCGCCGACATTCTCGGCGCCGACTTTCACCGACAGGTGGTCGTTGACGTGGTAGGTCGCCGCCACGTCGAAGAAGGTGATGCCGCCGAACTCCTGGAAGATGTCGCCGGTGGCGTTGCCGGTGGAGTCCGTCCACTTCCCGTAATAGCGGACCCGGCCCATGAACTCGAACGGGCCGGTGGTCCAGGTCGCGGAGCCTGTGAGGTTCTGCTTCGGCCGCGACTCCTCGAACAGCCGCTTCTGGGTGGCGCTGGCGCTCAGCGAGCCCTTGGTGACCGTCGTTTCGTTGTAGTTGTAGGCGGCGGTCAGATCGAGGCGGCCGCGGGCGAACTGGTGGGTATAGGCGCCCACGACGTCGACGCCCTTGGTGCGGGTGTCGAAGTCGTTGGTGAACCAGCTGATCGAGGTGAAGGCCGAAGCGCCGGGCACGCCCAGAGCCACGAGCTGGGCGCGGATCGCCGGCGTCACGGTGATCGAGGCCGAGGTCGAGAAGCGCTTGCTGACGTCGATCTGGTAGAGGTCGATCGAGCCCGAGAAGCCCAGGTCGTTGCGCCAGACCAGCCCGCCCGTGAGGGTCTCGGACTCTTCCGGCTGCAGCGGCTTGGCGCCCAGGAAGGCCGCCACCGGGTTCAGCGGGGAAAGCCGGCCGCTGGTGAACAGAAGGAGGGTCACGGTGTCGAGGCCCTGGGAGGTGCTGGTCGAGTTGAGCTGGGCGGGCGTCGGGGCGCGGAAGCCGGTGGAATAGGAGGCCCGCACCGCCAGGTCCGGGGTGATCGCGAAACGGGTCGCCACCTTGCCATTGAAGGTGTCGCCAAACTCCGAGAAGTCCTCGTAGCGGCCGGCGACGCCGGCGCTCCAGCGATCGGTGATCTCGGCCTCCAGGTCGACATAGGCCGCGTAGCTGGTCTGGTCCCAGGTTCCGGCCTGGGTCGTGCTCCAGCCCGGGAAGCCGTTGGAGTTGGGCGCCAGGCCCGCCGCTGCGCCGGGGCCGACCGCGTATGAGGCGGGATCGCCGGCGTGGATCTCGTAGGTCTCGACCCGGCGCTCTGCGCCGAAGGCGATGTTGAGCGGCTCGGCCAGGCCCGCGACGTCCAGGCGGTAGACGCCGTCGGCGTTGAGATTGACCTCTTCCTGCACCAGGCGGCCGAGGTTGAACGAGGTCGGGCTCGCAGGGCCTAGCGACGCGTTGATCGAGTTGTTCAGGAAGAAGTCGCTCTGGTTTCGGCCATAGGAGGCCGACAGGTCCCAGGTGAGGTTGCCTTCTCCGTTCGAGCGGACGCCGCCGACCAACTGGACATCGCGGCCGTGGATGCCCTCGTGCGGGGTGAAGCCGCCCGGATAGAGGGTCTTCAGGTTCCAACCGGGGAAGACGGTGGTGGTGTTGAAGATCGTCGGGTTGGCCGAGGGATTTCGCCAGTTGATGTCGTTGACGCCATCGGTCTTGGCGGCGGTGCCGAAGCCGTAGAGCTCCGCCGCCCCCAAGGGCAGGCTGCCGTTCACGGCCAGGCGGTAGGTCTCGAGCTCGGGATTGCCCCAGCGCTGGACGGGGTTTTCGACATGGATGGTGGGGTTGGCGGCCTGGAAGGCGATGGCGTCCGGCCGCTGGCGGGTGCGCGAGGTTGGGTCCGCCTGTGTCCATTCGACCGTGGCCGAGAGCTTGCCGCCGTCGCCGATCGCCATGCCGCCGCGCAGGCCGCCCTGCCAAGTCGTGCCGTCGCCCTTGTAGAACTGCGAGGCCTGGCCGTAGGCCGTCAGCCCCGGCTGGTCGTTCAGGATGATGTTGATCACGCCGGCGATGGCGTCGGATCCGTACTGGGCCGAAGCGCCGTCGCGCAACACTTCGATGTGCTGGATGGCGTAGGATGGGATCTGCGCCAGGTCCGGCGCCTGGGCGCCTCGGGCGCCGAGGAAGGCCGAGCGGTGGAAGCGCTTGCCGTTGATCAGGACCAGGGTCTCGTCCGGCGACAGGTTGCGCAGGGTCGCGGGGCGGACGAACTGCAGCCCGTCCGAGGTCGGCAGGCGCTGGACGTTGAAGGACGGGGCGAGCTGGGCGAGGCTTTCGCCGATCTGGGCGCTCGCCGAGGACTTCAGCGCCTTCTCCGACAGCACGTCGACGGGGGCGAGCGCCGTGAACGAGGTACGCGAGGCTTCGCGCGTGCCCGTGACGACCACTTCGTCGACGGCGGTGGCGCCGTCGGTGTTCGCCGCCTCGTCGGCTTTCGCCGCCCCCGCCAGGGCGAACATCGCCGCCGTCGCCCACAGACCCGCCTTGAAGCCGGAAACACACATGACTCGAAACCCCCGATCAAATGAGGGGGCGGCTGTGGACCCGGCGTGTGACGGGGGCGCTAAGCTCCGGTGAAGTTTCGGCTAGAGCTCGACCGGCTTGCCGTGCGGGGTGTGGCGGTAGGCGTCTTCCCAGGCGTGCTTCATGTCGTGCAGGGCCTCGCGGCTGGCCAGGCCGCGGCCGGTGACCAGGCCCTCGAGCGCCTTCAGCCAGTGCTCGTAATAGTGGGAGCCGTCGTCGTCGGAGCCTTTGAGCTCGTCGGCCAGGGCGGCGGCCCATTCTGTCCAGGTGAAGGCGCCGGCGCGGTGCAGCTGCACGGCCATGGCGAAGGCCTGGGCCTGCCAGGGCTCGGCGAAGACCGGCCCCTCGGCGTCGACCGGCAGGCGCGGCAGGGCCGCCAGCTCTTCCGGCGCGAGGTCAGGCCCGCTCAAGATAGCTCTCCCAGAGGTCGACATAGACGCCGTCGCGGGCGCTTGCCGCCTCGCCCCATAGCTCACGCGCCTCGAAGCGCACCGAATAGAGGTGGTGCGGGTGTTCGCCCTGGAAGTGGGCGTTGGTGTCGGGG
Source organism: uncultured Phenylobacterium sp. (assembly GCA_945952355.1). Classification (GTDB taxonomy): domain Bacteria; phylum Pseudomonadota; class Alphaproteobacteria; order Caulobacterales; family Caulobacteraceae; genus Phenylobacterium. Next base: position 4,216 of record CAMFIW010000272.1, read on the forward strand.
AAGACGTGGACGCCATGATCGCGTTCGATGGTCCCCACCCTGCCCTTCGCGTAGCGCGGCAGGCGGGTGTGGCCGGTCGGGTTGAGGTCCTTGGCCCTGACCCGGTCGCCGGGCCGGAAGGCCGGAACGACATCGACTTCGCGGGTGGCGGGACCGCCGCGCCGCAGGACGGGCTCGACCATGGCGGCGGGCAGCCGCGGGGTCTTGCGCGCGGCGCCCGGATCGGGCCGGCCGCTCGCCAATTCCTCCGGGGTGATCGCGCCGTGGATGACCAACAGTTCCTGAACCCTTCGGAACCACTTCTCGTAATAGGTCATCCGCAGATAGTCGGGTGCGGGGATCAGCTCGATCTGATGGCGGCCGGCGTCGATGTTCCAGCCGGCGTTCGAGGCGAGGTTCAAGGCCAGCACCTTGGCTTCCCAGTCGGCGTGGAACACCGGCTCGTCGGCCTCGGGCGCGATCGGCCCCATGCCGTGCATCCCGCCCATGTCGTGGACGCCGTTCACAGCCGCCGCACTCCGATCATGCCGTCGCGGGTGACGATCTCGGCGAGCGCGGCCTCGTCGAGGCCCTCGGTCCCGGCCGGGCGCTCGGGCAGGACGAGATAGCGGACCTCGGCGGTGGAATCCCAGACGCGGATTTCGATGTCGTCGGGCACGGTCGTCCCGAACTCGGCCATCACGCCCCGCGGGTCGATCACGGCGCGGCTGCGATAGGGGGCGGACTTGTACCAGACCGGCGGCAGGCCCAGCACCGGCCACGGGTAGCAGGAGCAGAGGGTGCAGACGACGAGGTTGTGG
>CAMFIW010000273.1 GCA_945952355.1 uncultured Phenylobacterium sp.
TCCTGGATCACCGACACGAACTCGAACCCGCGATCGCCGGGGTATTCGATCTTCTGGTCCTCGTTCTCGTAGCGGCGGATCCGCGCGCGCTGGAGGTCGACCAGGCGGCTCTCCGCCGTCATCACGATCGTGCACAGGTCGGCGCCATCGGAGATCGCCATGACGTCGGCGCGGCCGGAGAACAGGACCGACGGGTCGTCGATCAGTTCCCAGCTGGAGTTGAACAGGGCCAGCAGGATCTCCACCCGGCGGCCCTGGTACGGCTCGCCCAGGGCCAGCGATACGGCCTGCGACGAGATGCCGGCGAGGGTGAACTTCGCCCCGTTCGACTGGATCGCCGACGTCTCGTCGACGGGCTCGATGTCGAGCAGGTTTCCGGTGCCCGTGTAGTCCTCGCCGCCGATGTTCCGGACGCCGTAGCCCGTCCAGAGCAGCAGGTTCCCGGTGTCGAACTCGCCCCTGACGAGCAGCGCGGGGAAGAGCTCCGGCTCCGCGAGCGCGGCGAGGAAGGCGGGCGTCAGCGCGCGAGGCATCACACGGCCTCGATGCACGGCAGCGTCAGGGACTCGTAGATGAAGCCCGGGATGATGCTCGGGCCGATGGAGTCGGCGTTCAGCCGCCACACGCCGACCATGTTCTGGGTCACGACCGGGTCGTTCACCGCGAGGGCGCCGCGCAGCCCCGGCTCGATCGAGACCGTCGCTACGCCGGATCCGTTCGCCGTGGCGTCCTGGGAGACGATGTGCAGCCGGGCGCCAAGGCCTGACCCGAACTGGATGTAGTCGCCGATCCGCAGTGTATTGCCGGCGCCCATGCCCTTCAGCGAGACCTCGGTGGCATAGGTGGCCGCGGCGGCGTTCACCTGGACACCGGACGTGTTCACCGTCCCCTGCGGGTTCAGGGCGTGCAGCGGGCCCATCAGGAACGTCCCGCGCCGGCCGCGCAGGGCGGCGATGAACCCCTCCACGACCGAGCCCTTGTCGCGCAGCGAGGCCGCGATGTCCCAATCCGCTTCCCAGCGGGCATAGGGCCAGGACGTGACCTGTTGCTCGGCCGTGAAGATGGATTCGGAGAGCGAGGTGGCGCGCTTGAGGCGCGGCATGAACTTCGCGGCCCGGGCCACCTCCGGCGGCATCGTGAGCGGGTAGGTGATGGCCATCAGAGCTTGCCCCGCATCATGTCCTCGCGGACTGCGGCCTTGGAGGCTTCCTTGATCGCCGGGAGCAGCTTCATGATAGCGGCGACGTCGGTGCCCGCGGCGAAGGAATTCTGCTGGATGACGGTCACGCCTCCGCCCGATCCGCTGCTCTCGACCGCGCTCGTCAGGCCGTCGAGGACGTTCTCCGTCCGCTGGTTCTGCTTCGTGGTCAGCACGCGCTCGCCGCGCTGCAGGATCGCCGCCATCTCGTCGGCCTTCAGGCCGGTGTGGAAGCGCGGGGCCCGCACGAACGCGGAGGCCGGCGCCAGCACGGGCGTTCCGCCGCCGCCGACCAGGCCGCCGCCGTGGAACTTCACGGCCGCCGCGCTGACCGTGGAATAGAGGCTCGAGCCCCCTCCCCCGCCGAAGAGCCCGCCGAACAGGCTGCTGAGCAGCCCGCCACCGCCGCCGCCAACGCTCCCGACGAACCCGCCGAGCAGCGTCTTGAGGCTGTTCTGCATCGGGATCGTCAGCAGCTGGTTGACCGCGATCTTCGTGAGATCCTTCAGCAGGTTCTTGAACGCGTCCTTGATCTTGGTCGACCCGGTCGCGACGCTCTCCGCGAAGCTGCCGAACGCGTCGGCGACGTTCGTGATCCACTGGTACTGCTTGAACGACGCCAGGTAGTCGGCATAGGCCAGGCCCGCCTGCTGCGCCGTCAGCCCGCCGTCGCGGACCGCGATGTTGAGCAGGCGCTGCCGCTCCTCCAGTTGCGGTGCCAGCTGGTCCAGCGTGCCGTAGGTCGGGATGAGCTCCCGGTAGAGCTTTCCGGCCTTCTCGAGCTCGAGGGCGTCGCGAACCTGCTGCGCCTGGCCCGGCAGTGCCGTCCGGTTGCGCAGGGCGTCGCCCGTCGACTTGATCAGGTCCGGGGTGGCCTTCAGGCTCGAGAGCTTCTCGATGAGCTCGCGATCGCTGTCGGTGAAGAAGGAGGCCTTGCCGACCTCGGTCAGGCGGGCGAGCTTCTCCTCGAAGGTCTGCTCCGGCGTCTTGCGGGAGCGGCCGCCGGCCTTCGCCACGCCCTCCAGCTGCTTCTGCACGACCTTGACCGCGTCGTCGTAGCTGATCCAGCCGCCGGCGTCCTTCACCTCCTGCATGAACTTCTGGACAGCGGCGTTGTCCGGGGTCTGGTCCTTCTTCTTCGTGGTCGCCTTGGCGATCGCATCGCTGGCCATCGACTGGCCGATCAGCCGGCCGAGGGGCCCGGACGACACCGGCGGCGGCTCCTCGGGCAGCTGGAACTGCTTCTTGATGATCTCCGCACCGTCGGGGAGATCGTAGGCCGAGCGGATGTTGTTCTGCCGGGTCCGCTGGTTGATCGTCGCGATCTCGAACGCGTTGATCTGGCCGATCGCCGCCTGGATGGCCTGGGCCGCCCGGAGGAACTCGTTCACGACGCCGGACAGGTTCGGGTTCGCTGCCCCTACCCGCTCCAGCGCGGTGATGAACTCGTCGATCGCCGCCTTGGCCGTGAACGTGTTGTCCTTCGACCCGCGCAGCGCCAGCAGGAACTTCTCGAGATCCAGGCCGGCGGCGTTGAAGCCCTTCCGGAGATCGATGAGCGAGCCGCTGAAGGCGGAGAAGTCGATCAGGTTGCCCAGCCCCGGGCCGCGCACGCCGCCCTTGGCCGCGAGCTCGTCGAGGGAGGCGGCCAGGCCGTCCTGCAGCCGCTTCACGGTCGCCTGGTTGGAGATGACCTCGCTGGTCGACGCGATCAGGCCGCTGCGGTTGGCCTCGGTGAGGCGGTCCGTCGCGACCTTCAGGCTCTCCAGGGTCTCCTGGTACTCCTTGGCCCGCTGGGCGGCCTGGGCCGCGGACGCCGCCCACACGCCGAGCGCCGCCGAGCCCGCGGCGAATGCCACGCCCCAGGGCCCGCCCAGGAACGACACCAGGCTCCCGACCACCGCGGCCGCGCCCTGCGTGGCGGTGCGGAACACGGCCATCGGCAGGGAGGTCTGGCCCGCGGCCGCGGCGGCGTTGCGCTGGGCCACGGCGACGGTGTCGAGCGAAGCCTTGTAGGCGTTCGCCGCGTCGACGGTCTCCTTCAGCAGCTTCGTCTGGTTCGCCGCGGCCGAGACCGGGATCTGGACGTCGAAGGCCTTGCGCTGCGCCGTGGTGAAGTCGACGGCCTGGTCCGCCTTGACCCGCGCCTGCCGGGCGGCCAGGGCGTCGTTCTCGATCTTGTTCAGGCGCGCCTGCGCGTCGGCGGCGCTGCGCACCCTCGAGTCGTCCGCGGCGCGGGCGGCGGCGGCCTTGGCCTCCTCGGCGCGGGCCACGCGCTGCTGCTGGGCGACGATCGAGGAATCGTACTTGTCCAGGGCGACCTGGGCGCGCTCCTTGTCGGAGAACTGGCGCGAGTTGATCTTCGCGCTTTCCTCCGCCGCGGCCATCTCCGCCTTGCGCAGCGCGTTGCTGGCCAGGATCTGCTGGTCGGACAGGGCCTTCGTGCGGCTCGCCTCTTCGGCCAGGCGGTCGCGGATCGCGGCCAGGAACTCGAAGTCCTTCTTCGACTTCGCCATCGCCTCGGCGCGCTGCAGCGACGCGATGTTCGCCTGGTTCAGCGCGTAGGCCGCGCGGCTGTCGGCCACCGCGGTGCGGGCGTCGACCTCGCGCGCCAGGGCGGCATAGCACTTCTGGAGCTCGGACCGCCCCACGTCGCCGCCGGCGGTGTCCAGGGCGGCCTGCTTCACGGCCCGGCCGTCAATCAGCTTCTGCAGCTTCTCCTGCTCGGAGATCGCACCCTTGGTGGTCGACTCCACCCGCTTCTGGGCGGCGGCGGACGCGCTGACGGACTGGTTCTGGGCGTCGGCCAGGCGGACGTAGGCCTCGGCCTCCCGGTCGACCAGCTTCGCGCGGTTCTGGAGGGCCTTGTCCTCGTTCGCGGCCGCGGCTGCGCGGGCCTTGAGGAGAGCGGGGTCGGCCTGCTGGGAGCGCGGCAGCGTGCGGAAGTCGTCGGAGATGGCGCCGGCGATCTGGCTGCGCAGCTGCGCCTGCTGCGACGCGGCGATCGCGTCGCTGACGATCTTGCTGGCGGCGTCCTTGTTCGCGATCGCCTGGGCCCGGTTGCCCTGGACGCGGTCGACCACGCCCTTGACACCGGAGCCGACGCCGCGGCCCAGGAACGCGCCGCCGATCGCCGCGCCGGCGATGAGCGCTGCATTGGCGACGCTATCGAAGTTCTTCGCGAGGGAGGAGAGGCCGCCGGCGAGGGACGAGGAGAGGCCGAAGGCCTGGTCCAGCTTACCGACGTAGACCGTGACGGCGTTGTTAAGGAGGGTGAAGCCGTCGGAGATGCGCGCGGTGGTGCGCTCGAACTGCGCGTCGATCTCCGCCGACCCCTTCAGGATCGCGGCGATCACCTTCTCGGACGTCAGCAGGCCGTCGGAGCCGAGCTCCTTCAGCTTGCCCACGTTGCCGCCGGATAGCTCCCGCGCCAGGATCTTGGCCAGCGGGATGTTGTTCTCCAGGATCGACCGGAGTTCGTCGCCCTGCAGACGGCCGGAGCCCAGCGCCTGGGCCAGCTGAATCGCGGAGGCCTGCGCTTCCTGCGTCGTCGACCCGCCGACCTGGAACGACTTCTGAACCGTCTCGATGACGCGGTTCAGGTTCCCGGCGTTCTTCGCCAGTTCCGGCGAGGACGCGGAGATGCGGGCGTACAGGGTCGCGGTCGACTGCAGCGACGAGCGGGACCGTTCCGAGATCGCGAGGATGTCGCGCTCGGCGGCCAGCTGCTCACCGCGGCCCTCAACGACCGTGCGGATCCTGTTGCGGATGGTGGTGAAGTTGTCGGCGTAGTCGGCCAGCGCGCGGGCGGCCC
>CAMFIW010000274.1 GCA_945952355.1 uncultured Phenylobacterium sp.
ATTTCGGATCGAGGCGCAGGGCCTCGGCCGCATCGGCCTCGGCGCGGGCGGCGTCGCCCTTGGCCAGCCAGGCCAGGCCCCGGTCGCGGAAGGCCTGGGGATTGGACCGGTCGCGGGCGACGGCGGCCGAATAGTCGGCGATGGCCTCGTCGAGGCGATGCAGATTGCGGTAGGCGGCGGCGCGGCTGATGTAGGCGCCGACGTCATCGGGGGCCAGACGCACGGCTTCGTCGAGATCGGCCAGGGCGCCGGCGGAGTCGCCCGTGGCGAGGCGCAGCGCGGCGCGATTGAGGTGCGCGCTACTGAGCGCCGGGGCGAGCGCGATCGCCTGGTCGTAGTCGGCCCGCGCGGCGTCGGCCTGGCCAAGGGCGGCGCGCGCCATCCCGCGGTTCACATAGGTCTGGGCGTTCAGCAGGCTCAGCCGGGCCTGGCGGGCGCCGCGCCGATCCTGGGCGCCGATGCTCCGATCGTCGAGGTCGCCGACATGGGCCTTCAGTACGGCGTCGTAGTCGGCCAGGGCGCGCGGCAGGTCGCCGCGCGCCTGATAGGCGTAGCCGCGATTGCGCTGGGCGAGCCAGCGCACGGCCGGCGGCTGCCATTTGTCCGAAATCACTCGCCCGCAGGCAAGGATCGCCTCCTCTGGCCTGGAAGAACCACAGCGATTGCGGTCGTCGTTGTCGGCGGCGTGTGCGACGTCCGCCACGCTCGCCACCGCCACGATGAGACCGAGCCGAAACCGATGCCCGCCCATGTTTTCTCCCCAAGGTTGCGGAGCCTGCGACGAGGGAGGCGCAGGGGTCAAGCAGGCGTGGCTCTGGGGGTTCATCCAGGCGACGGGCCGGCGTGCTCGGTTGGTGGTTGCCCCCGCGGCGGGAACGGGGACGAATGGGGCAAGCGATGGAGGGACGGATGGATGGCACGCGGCGGAACGTCATGGCCGGAGGTCTGGCCATGAGCGCGGTGGGGGCGGCCCGGGCCAAGGCGGCCGACCTGTCGCCGCCCGCCCCCACGCCGGCCATCGCCGAACTGGTCGGAGAGTACGGCGCGCCCGACAGCATCCTGACGGTCTATGAAGCCGGGGGACGGCTGATGGCCGACGGGCGCGGGCTTAAAGCGACGATCCTGACGCCGGCGGGCAAGGACCGCTATGCGGGCCCGGGCGCCGAGTTGGGCGTGACCCGGGCCGGGAACGGAACGGTGACGGGGGTATCCCTGTCGAAACAGGAACTGCCGCGGCGCGACTTCGGCGCCGAGATTCAGGCGCGTATCCGGGCAGGCGTGCACGCCGAGGCCGCCGCCGCCCTGCGGACGCAGGCCCTGGCCGCGACCCCACCGACGGAGCCGCCGCCCGCACGAGCGGCGGACCTGGTGGACCTGACCAAGGTGGATCCCGCGATCAAGCTCGACATCCGCTATGCCGGCTCGGACAACTTCATGGGGTTCCCGCTCTATGAGCGAGCGGCGGCCTACATGCAACGGCCGGCCGCGGAGGCGGTGGGGCGGACGCTGAATCGGCTGAAGCCGCAAGGATTCGGCCTGCTGATCCACGACGCCTATCGGCCCTGGTTCGTGACCAAGATGTTCTGGGAAGCGACGCCGCCGGAGGGCCGAATCTTCGTCGCCGACCCGTCCCAGGGCTCACGGCACAATCGCGGCTGCGCGGTGGACCTGACCCTGTATAGCCTGGCCGATGGCAAACCGGTGGAGATGACGGGGCGCTATGACGAGATGTCCCAGCGCTCCTATCCCGCCTATGTGGGCGGGACCTCACGCCAGCGCTGGCATCGCGAGGTGCTGCGGGCCGCGATGGAGGCGGAGGGCTTCGCCGTCTATCCGCAGGAGTGGTGGCACTTCGACTACAAGGACTGGGCGCAGTACGGGATCGGGACGGCCACCTTCACGGAGCTGGCGAGCCGCTAGCGATCCCGGGGCGCGTACGAGTTGCGATCGCGGGCGGGCCGTCATGAGGGCGTCGGCGCAACTCGATTCCTCCTCCGTCAGGAGACGTGCTCGAACTCGGCGTCGATCTCCAGCGCGATCGGATCGACGAACATCGGCGCCATGCCGAAGTCCTGAGGCTTGATCGTGGCGGTGGCATGGACTCCGAGGCGCGGGTGGCCGCCGAAGCCCTTGCCGGCGCCGACGAGTTCGACGTCGAAGACCACGGGGGCCGTCTTGCCCAGCAGGGTGAACCGGCCCTCGACCTTGCCGTGGGTGGGGTCGATCTTCCGGAAGGCGGTGGAGACGAAGGTGGCGTCCGGGAAGGCCTTGGAATTGAGGAAGCCGTCGCCGGCGAGCTGAGCGGCGAAGTTCTGCACCGGGGTTTCAATGGAGGCGGTCTTCACCGTGACCGCGAGCTTGTTCCGGGCCGGATCGGCCGGGTCCCAGGCGAGTTGGCCCGTCGCGTCGCCGAAGCGGAAAACGCTGTAGGAATAGCCGATGTGCGAAACCCTGGCGACGACGCCGGTATGGGCGGTGTCGAGCTTGTATGAACCGGCCGCAGCGTCGGCGAAGTTCTTGCCGCCGCAGAACACCTGGGCGGGAACGCCGGGCGGACAAGCGCCCTGGGCCAGGGCGGCGCCGGAGGCGGCGACGGAGAGGGCGAAACCCAGGAGGGCCTTGCGGATCAGGGACATGGTCGTTTCCTCTGGGGGCTTTGGTCGCGGTCCAGCGCCGACGTTTTAATTTCGTATTGCAACTGGTTTTATTTTACAAGCAGAAAGATATGAACCACGAACCACACGAACCCACACGAACGGGTCAGTGGCTCACCACGCGAAGCACGGTCCTTCCCGACCACAGAGCCCGGCCAGGTCTCGTTCGTGCTTTTCGTGTTCTTCGTGGTCCAAGATCTGCGGACGCAAGCGGCCGCGTCGATGCCGCAAGTTGGAACCACGAAAGACACGAAAAGCACGAACGGCTTGCTTGAGGGGCCGGTGGTCGAACGACTGAGCGCCGCGCGCTCTTGTTCGTGTGGTTCGTGGTTCCTTCGTCGTCAGCCCTTCGGGAGGGCGGCTTCGACGGCGGCGATGGCGTCGGCGTTGGGGGCGACGGCGTCCTGCGGGAAGTCTTCCATCTCGAAGATTCGGCGAACCTCGATGGTCTCGCCCGCGCCGCAAGGCGCCTTGGCGGCCCAGGCGACAGCCGCGGCCTTGTCGGCGACCTGGATGATCCAGTAGCCGCCGATGACTTCCTTGGCCTCGGTGAAGGGGCCGTCGGTGATGACTGGGGCGCCGTTCTCGCTGAAGGTCACGCGGGCGCCCTCTCCCGAGGGGTGCAAGCCATCGAGCGCGATCAGGGCGCCAGCGTCGGCGAGCGCCTGGTTGAACTTCATCATCTCCCCGATGCCCTCGGCGGAGGGCATTTCACCGGCTTCGGCGCGGGCGGTGGGGATCATCAGCATCATGAAGCGCATCGTCTTGTCCTCAGGTCGGGCCGGTGGGGGCCGGCGATCATCTGTATGCTCCAAGGTCGAACGAGATGGCCCGATCCCGACAGGGGATGCGATTCTTTTCGTGGGAATTTGCTCCGGGGGCGCGGACAGGCTTGTCTAGGGACGGCGTACAGGGAGGCCATATGAAGACCTATCGGATCGGGGTGATCGGGCTCGGGCAGCGGATCGCCCACGTGCTGGCGGCCATGCAGGAGGTGGGCTGGAGCCTCGACGTGGCGGCCCATTGCGACCCGGCGCCGGTGGGCGCGCCAATCCTGGCCGAGGCGGGGATCGACGCGGGGGCCCCCTGCCCTTCGCCAGAGGCCCTGCTGGCCAAGGGGCCGTTCGACCTGGTGATGATCGGCTCGCCGAACCACCTGCACCTGACGCACCTGAACCTGGCGCTGGACGCCGGCTGGCCGGTGTTCGCCGAGAAGCCGATCGTGCGGACGGAGGACGAGACCTACGAAATCGCGCGGCGGATCGCACGCGGGGGAAACCCGCCGCTATTCATCGGGCTGGTGATGCGCTCGATGTCGATCGTGCGGGAGACCATCGCGCGGTGCGACTCGGGCGAGCTGGGCGAGATCATCTCGATCGACGCGACCGAGCACCTGCCGCCGGAGCACGGCGGCTATCTGGCGCGCAACTGGCGACGGAAGGCCGAATGGGGCGGGTCGTACCTGCTCGACAAGGTCTGCCACGACTTCGATATCTTCGGACGGATCGCGCGGTCGCGGCCGGCCAAGGCGGCGAGCTTCGGCGGCCGTCGGATCTTCGTCGCCGCACGGGCTGACCGGCCCCGGATCTACGACAACGGCGAGATGGCCTACGCCCTGCGCGACGCCGGCTGGATGGGGGCCAACGACAGCTTCCAGTCCGACATGGACGTGACCGACCACCAGATCGCCATGCTGGAATACGAGAACCAGGTGCGGCTGTCGTTCCACGCCAACAGCCACGTCGCCCTGCCCGAGCGGCGCTGGTACGTGGCCGGGACCGAGGGGACGCTGATCGCCGACCTGGTGCGCAACAAGCTGATGGTCAGGAAGACGCTGAGCCGCGGCAAGCCGGAGCGGATCGAGTACGGCAACCGCACCGAGGACAGCCACAACGGCGCCGACCAGTCGATGGCCCGCGACCTGCTGGCGACCCTGGAGGGCAAGGCGGCGTTCCCCGTCACACCCTTCGAGAGCATGGAGGCCGGGCTGACGGTGATGGCTATCGACCAGGCGATGGAGGCCGGCGAGATGGTCGACTGCCGCGAGATGTGGAACCGCTACGATGCGGCGCGGACGGGCCAGCCGGTGGCGGCGGAGTAGGCCTCAGCCCTTGAAGTTGGCGGCGAGGACGCAGTGGGCGACGCCGTGGTGGACCTCGACCGTGGCCGGCTGGCCGACGCCGGGGACGAAATAGGTCACGCCCTTGGAGGTCTCGACCTTGATCACATTGGGGCCGGTGAACTGGCAGATCGGATAGGCGTTCCCGGCAGCCCCCCCGGTGTCGCCCATCCAGGTGCCTGTCTCTTATACACATCTGACGCTGCCGACGATATGCAGTGTGTAG
>CAMFIW010000275.1 GCA_945952355.1 uncultured Phenylobacterium sp.
GAGATCATGCCTAGTCTCGTGGGCTCGGAGATGTGTATAAGAGACAGAACCACAGGCGGTCGAAATAGGTGCGCAGCGCCGGCAGGAGATCCGGCGAGGCCAGCAGCAGGCCGCGGTCGTCGCGAACCAGTCCGGCGGCCTTCAGCACCTTCACATGATGCGAAACGGCGGGGCGAGAAACCGCGACATGTTCGGCCAGGAAGCCTATGCGGCTGGGCCGCGCGACCAGTCGTTCGAAGATCTCGCGCCGGGTCCGATCACCCAGCGCGTCGAGCGCGGCGGCAGGATCCATGCTCATTCCGCCGCGAAGCTGTGCGCCGGGCCCGGACGGGCCGCCAGGCGCAGCTGGCTGACGAACCGGCGCAGGGCGGGGTTGTCGGCGCCGCCCTGCCAGATGGCCGCCATGCGCAGGGGCGGATAGCCTTCCGGCAGCCGAGTGAAGCTGACACCGGGCCCCACTCCGGCGGCGAAGCTCTCTGGAGCCAGGGCATAGCCCGCCCCGGCCGCCACCAGGCTCATCACACCCTCTCGCGACGTGCGCTGGATGCGGACATCGAGGGTTGGTCCCCCGCGGACCGCGATCGCGCGTTGCATGCCGACCCAGTCGTCGCTGGCGCAGCACAGCATGGGCGCATCGCGCAGGGCGGTCCAGCCGCGGCCCGCCTCGGCCGGGGCGTGGGCCGGCGAGGCCAACAGCCACGGCTCGGCCCAGAGCATCAGGCGATCGAGGGCCGGCGGCGCGGCGTCGTATTCGACGAGGGCGACGTCAATTTCGCGGTCGAGCACGGCGGTGACCAGAGCCGAGGCGCCGGCCTCCATCAGCTCGATCTCCACATCTCGGGCCGACTGGCGATAGGCGCGCAGGATGCCGCCGGCCGGGCCCATCGCCACCGGCCAGACATGTCCGAGCCGCAGGCGGCCGACCTCGCCGCGTCCCGCCTCGCCCGCGTGCGCGGCGGCGTGCTGAAGCATGTCCAGCGCCTGGCTGACCTCCGCCAGGAAGCGTTCACCCGCATGGGTGGGCCGCGCGCCGCCGGCGTGGCGCTGGAAGAGCGAGACGCCCAGCGCGTCCTCCAGCGCCTGAACCCGCCGCGACAACACCGACTGATTGACGCCGAGCACCTCCGACGCCCGCCGAAAGCCAAGGTGCTCGCGGATCACCAGCGCCGAACGCAGCGCTGCGATGTCCTGCACCGAGGAATAATCCTGACCACGCTTCATGCGAGTTCCCAAAACCGGTGACGCCGATGCGTTACAAAGTGCACGCTCGCATGGACGCATTCGCGCCGGTTCCGAGGGTCCTGAGCACGATCCGACGACGGATTGGGCGGCGTGGACCGTCAAAACCGCAGGCGCGCCATGGTCAGCGCATCGACATAGGCCCCATCGCGCCAGGCATAGGCGCGCAGTAGGCCTTCGCGCTCGAAGCTGAACCGCTCATAGAGCGCGACGGCCCGCGCGTTGTCGGCCCAGACGGTGAGTTCCAGGCGCTTGAGGTTCAGCCAGCGGTCGGCCTGATCGATCAGGGCGGCCATCAGAGCCGTGCCGGCGCCGCGGCCGGCATAGGCGTCGTGCACCGCCATGCCGATCGAACCGGTGTGGCCGCGGCGCACATTGGCCGCGGGCTCCAGGCCGGCGGCGCCGATCACCTTGCCCTCGATCACGGCGACCAGGCGCACCGCACCCGGCGGGCTCGCCTCGAAGCGCCGTCGTCGCTCCGCCTGGCTCACGAAAGGCGTCTGCAGGGTGCCCCAGACCGCCCGCGGCTGGTTGAACACTTCGGTGACGGCGGCCATGTCGTCCGGCTCGGCGGCGCGGACAAGGATCTCGCTCATGGGGTCTCTCTCCGGAAGCCGTGCGGAGAGGCCATGAAAAAAGCCCCGTCCGAACCGGCGGGGCTGATGGGTCTCGATGCTGTGCGAAACGATCTAGCGCGCGACCACTCACACCTGCCCGGCCGGGCAGGTGTGGGTAAGAATTGCGAAGGTCGCTAGGTTGCGCATGAACTGGAGCCTAGCGACTCGCGCCGGGCGGGGAAACCCATGATCGAGATCACCCCCGACATCGCGCTGGCCGAGGACGAGATCGTCGAGCGGTTCGTGCGCGCCGCGGGCCCCGGCGGGCAGAACGTCAACAAGGTCTCCACCGCGGTGGAGCTGCGCTTCGACGTCCGGCGCTCGCCCTCCCTGCCCAACGACGTGGCGATCCGGCTGATGAAGCTGGCCGGGCGGCGGGTGACCCAGGAAGGGGTGCTGGTGCTGAGCGTCATGACCCACCGCAGCCAGGAGCGGAACCGGGCGGAGGCGCTGGAGCGACTGGCCGAACTGATCCGCAAGGCGGCCGAACCGCCACCCCCGCCCCGCAAGAAAACCAAGCCCAGCAAGGCCGCCAAGGCCAAGCGCGTCGACACCAAGGTTCGCCGCGGCGGGGTCAAGGCGATGCGCGGCAAGGTGCGTGGGGATGAGTGAAAATTGGGGACAACTTACCTATATCCGCCCTCGCGCCCGGCCGCGTTCCGCCCCAGGTTGGAAATAGGTGAGCTGTCCCCGAATTTCCCCGCGCTAGAGCTCTTGGCGCCCCGCGACCCACCCGCATAAGGTGCCGGCCCATGACCTCCGCCCGTATCGTGCTGGCCTCGGCCGGCCTGCTGTTCCTGACCGCCTGCGCCAACATGGGCCCCTCGCTTGGGCCGCCGCCGCCGCCCCCGCCGCCGCGCGGGGCCGGAGGCCCACCTTCGGCCGAGGTGTTCCGGGCGCAGGACTTCTCGTGGTCGGCGGTGCCGGGCAAGGGGCGGATAGACGGTCGACTGTCCTTCCGCACCGCCCAGGCGCGCTATGGCTGCGCAGGCGCCAGCGTGATCCTGACGCCGGAGACCCTGTGGACGCGGCGGCGGATGACCATTCTCTACAACTCGCCCAACGCCTCGGCCCTGCCGGTGTCGGAGGTGCGGGCACGCACGCCCTCGGCCCCCAATGCCGACTATTCGGCCTTCGTGCGCCGCACGACCTGCGACGGCGGCGACCGGTTCAGCTTCCCCGGCCTCGCCAACGGCGCCTGGTTCGTGATCCTGGTGGCCAAGCCGGTCGGCGGCGCCGGTCCCGACATGGCGATCATGCGCCGCGTCGAGGTGCGCAACGGCCGCGTCACCGGCGTCGAGCTCTAGTACGACTGGCGCGCCACCAAAAAGGCGATTAAGCGTTAACTTCTCTTCGAGGGACGAACCGAAGAGGAGCCTACCATGGGGAAGACCCTGAGCGCTGCGTTGGCCGCCCTGACCCTTTCGGGCGGCGTCCTCGCGACGACGGCCGCCGATGCGCGGCCGCACTACTATGGCGGTCAGCACTACTACAACGGCCGCTACTACAAGGACCGCAGCGGCGACGCGGCGCTGGCGGCGGGCGTCGTGGGCCTGGCCCTGGGTGCGGCCCTGGCCTCCGGCGGCAGCCGGCCAAGCTACTACTACCGCGACTACCCGCCGCCGCCGCGGTACTACCGCCCCTACTACGCACCGCCGCCCTACGCCTATGGCTACGGCTATCCGCGCGGCGGGTGCCGGACCCAGACCTACTGGGACCCGTACTACGACACCTATGTCCGCCGTTCGACGTGCTGGTAGATGGACAAACGCCCCGGAGATCGCTCTCCGGGGCGTCGTTCTTAGTGGACCTTGGCCTTGCCGATCTCGAGCCGGTCGGCGCTGGCCGTGACGTCGATGACCGAACCGTCCTGGAACTCGCCCGCCAGCAGCTTGCGGGCGATCGGGTCGACCAGCTCCTTCTGGATCACCCGCTTCAGCGGCCGGGCGCCATAGACCGGGTCATAGCCCTTCTCGGCCAGCCAGTGCATCGCGCCGCCGTCCAGGGCGATCGACATGCGACGGTCGGCCAGCAGCTTCTCGACCCGTTGGAGCTGGATGCCGACGATGTTGTCCATCTCCGAACGGCCCAGCCGCTTGAAGAGGATGATCTCGTCGATCCGGTTCAGGATCTCGGGCCGGAAGTGGCGGCGCACGACGTCCATCACCAGCGGCCGGGCCTCCTCGACGTCCTCGCCCTCGGCCTGGTTGGCCAGGAACTCGGAACCGAGGTTCGAGGTCATGATCAGGAGCGTGTTGCGGAAGTCCACCGTGCGGCCCTGGCCGTCGGTCAGGCGACCGTCGTCCAGCACCTGCAGCAGGACGTTGAACACATCCGGATGGGCCTTCTCGACCTCGTCGAACAGCACGACCTGATAGGGCCGGCGGCGAACCGCCTCGGTCAGGGCCCCGCCCTCGTCGTAGCCGACATAGCCTGGCGGCGCGCCGATCATGCGGCTGACCGAGTGTTTCTCCATGTACTCGCTCATGTCGAGGCGCGTGACCGCGGTCTCGTCGTCGAACAGGAACTCGGCGAGGGCTTTGGTGAGCTCGGTCTTGCCGACCCCGGTCGGGCCTAGGAACAGGAACGAGCCGATCGGCCGGTTCGGGTCCTTCAGGCCGGCGCGGGCGCGGCGAACGGCGTCGGAGACAGCGACCAGCGCCTCCTCCTGGCCGACCACGCGGCCGCGCAGCGCGTCCTCCATGGCTAGCAGCTTCTCGCGCTCGCCTTCCAGCATCTTGTCGACCGGCACCCCGGTCCAGCGGGAGACGACGGCGGCGATCTGCTCGGCGTCGACCACCTCGGGGCTGACCGCGTCCTCGGCGGCCTTGGCTTCGGCCTCGGAAAGCTGCTTCTCGAGCGGCGGGATCTCGCCATAGGCGATCTCGGAGGCGCGCTGCAGGTCGCCGCGCCGCTGGGCGTTGACCAGCTCGGCGCGGAGGCGGTCGAGCGCCTCGCGGATCTGGGCGGCGGAGGAGACCTTTTCCTTTTCGGCGCGCCACTTGGAGGTCATCTCCTCCGACTGCGCCTCGAGGTCGCCGAGCTCCTCTTCCAGCTTCTCCAACCGGGCCTTGGAGGCGGCGTCGCTCTCCTTGGACAGGGCCTCGCGCTCGATCTTCAGCTGGACCACCCGGCG
>CAMFIW010000276.1 GCA_945952355.1 uncultured Phenylobacterium sp.
GCTGACCGTGGCCCGGCGCAGGCAGGCCGACGCCGCCCGCAAGGCGGCCACCGGGCGGGCCGGCGAGGGCCGGCTGGTGCTGATGGCGCAAGACCTGGAGGCCGCCGCCATGGCGCCCGACGAGATCCCCGACCGCCGGCTGGCCCTGATGTTCGCCTGCGCCCACCCGGCGATCGAGCCGGCCCTGCGCGCGCCGCTGATCCTGCAGACCCTGCTCGGCCTCACCGCGGCGGACATCGCCCAGGCCTTCCTGGTCCCGCCCGCGACCATGGGGCAGCGGCTGGTGCGTGCGAAGGCGAAGATCAAGGCCTCGGGCCAGCCCCTGGTCGTTCCGCAGGCGGAGGACTTGCCGGGCCGGGTCGATGCGGTGCTGGAGGCGGTCTACGCCGCCTACGCCAAGAGCTGGAACGACAGCGGCGAGGCCGAGCCCACCGACCTGACCGGCGAGGCGATCTGGCTGGGCCAGCTGGTGGTCTCGCTGCTGCCCCACGAGCCGGAGGCCAAGGGCATGCTGGCCCTGATGCTCTATGCCGAGGCCCGGCGTCCGGCCCGGCGCGGCGCGACGGGCGACTATGTGCCGCTGGAAGAGCAGGACACCACACTCTGGGACCGCGGCCTGCTGGGCGCCGCCGAAGCCCTGCTGCACCGGGCGAACGCCGCGGGTCCGAGCGGCCGCTACCAGATCGAGGCGGCGATCCAGTCGGCGCACGTGGCGCGGCGGCTCACCGGCGCGCCGGACTGGGAGACCATCCTCGCGCTCTACGACCACCTCGCCGTCATCGCCCCCTCCCCCGTCGTGCGGCTGAACCGCGCCATGGCCCTGGCGCGATCCGAGGGGCCGGCGGCGGCGCTGGGCGAGATCGAGGCGCTCGGCGGCGATCCCCGGATGGCGGACTACCAGCCCTACTGGGCCGCGCGCGGGCGGATCTGCGCCGAGCTCGGCCGGCGCACCGAAGCCTATGAAGCGCTGACGCTGGCGATCGGGCTGTCGTCGGACCGGGCCGTGCGGCGGTACCTGCAGCGGGCGTTGGAGGGGTTGCGGAGCGGGTGAGCCAAGGCAGACGCACAACCCTTGCCTTCTCCCCTTGTGGGAGAAGGTGGCCTGCGAAGGCAGGCCGGATGAGGGGGCTGCCGCATATCCGGAAAGGCCTGCGCGGCCCCTCACCCGACCCCGCTTTGCGGGGCCACCGTCGAGCCGGAGCCGGACCGATTGGTCCGGCTATACGAATGGCCAACGATTTGGCCATTCGTCCGTCTCGACCCCGCGAGGGGAGAGGGAAACTAGGCTCCGGTCATCTCCAGGCCTTGGAGGCCGCCTTCGGCGCGCCAGTCTTCCAGGACCTTGACGAAGGCGATCGGGCCCGCGCCGTAAGAGCCGTTGCGGGCGGCGAGGACCGAGGGTTGGCCCTCGTTGTTGTAGTAGCCGGGGGTGCATTCCTCGAGGAACTTCTGGCGCATGATCGCGACCGACATGATGGTCTCGACCCACTTGTCCTCGGCCTGCGGCGTGGCTTCGACGCGGCGCGCCTGACGGTCCATCGCCTCGCGGACGATGTAGGCCAGGTGCTTGGACTGCTCGTTCATCATGTGCGGGAAGTTGGCGGTGAAGCCGGACTGCACGTTCGAGAAGATGAAGCAGTTGGGGAAGCCGTGCACGTGCATCCCGTGCAGGGTGGAGACCCCGTCCTTCCACTTGTCGGTGAGGGTCAGGCCGTCGCGGCCGACCGTCTCGTAGCCCGCGCGGCGGGAATAGCCGGTGCCGACCTCGAAGCCGGTCGCATAGATCAGGCAGTCGAGCTCGTACTCGACGCCGTCGACCACCACACCCTTCTCGGTGATCTTCTCGACGCCGCGGCCCTGGGTGTCGACCAGGGTGACGTTGTCCCGGTTGAACGTGGCCAGGTACTCGTCGTGGAAGCAGGGCCGCTTGCAGAACTGGTTGTAGTAGGGCTTCAGCGCCTCGGCGGTGGCCTCGTCGGTGATGACCTCGTCCACACGGGCGCGGATCTGCTCCATCTTCTTGAAGTCGGCGAGCTGCATCAGCTCGGCCGGATCGATCTTGCTGGACTTGTCCTTCTCGGCGCGCTGGCGGGCGACCAGGCCGAGGTTGCGGATGATGTCGGTCCAGCCGTCGGAGACCAGGTCCTCGTCCTGATGGCCGCCGCTGAGCAGGATGTTGAAGTTGTCCATCCGCTTCTGCTGCCAGCCCGGCTCAAGGCTCGCGGCCCATTCCGGATCGGTGGGACGGTTGTTGCGCACGTCGATCGACGACGGGGTGCGCTGGAAGACGTAGAGGTGGCCGGCGCCCGCGCCCAGGTGCGGCACGCATTGGACGGCCGTAGCGCCGGTGCCGATGATGCCCACCCGCTTGCCGGCCAGGCCCGTCAGGCCGCCCAGGCTGTCGCCGCCGGTATAGTCGTAGTCCCAGCGGCTGGTGTGGAAGGTGTGGCCCTTGAAGCTCTCGACGCCCGGGATGCCGGGCAACTTGGGCCGGTGGAGCGGACCATTGGCCATGGCCACGAAGCGGGCGCGCATCGCATCGCCGCGATTGGTGCGCACGATCCAGCGGGCGGCGTCCTCGTCCCATTCCAATCCGGTGACCTCGGTCTGGAAGCAGACATTCTCGTAGAGGCCGAAGGTCTCGCCGATCTTGCGGCTGTGGGCCAGGATCTCGGGCGCGCGGGTGTACTTCTCGCGCGGCATGAAGCCGACTTCCTCGAGCAGCGGCAGGTAGATGTAGCTCTCGATGTCGCAGGCCGCGCCGGGATAGCGGTTCCAGTACCAGGTGCCGCCGAAGTCGCCGCCCTTCTCGATGATCCGCACGTCCTCGACGCCGGCCTCGCGCAGGCGCGCCGCGGTGAGCAGGCCGCCAAAGCCGCCGCCGATCACCACCACCTCGACCTCGTCGGTCAGGGGCTCACGGGTGAAGCCCGGGGCCACATAGGGGTCGTCGAGATAGTGGGCGTATTGGCCGGCGATCTCCTGGTACTGCTCGTTGCCGTCGGTGCGCAGGCGCTTGTCGCGTTCGGCCTGGTACTTGGCGCGCAAGGCTTCGGGGTCGAAGCCCAGGCCCATTTCCCCGGCCAGGGGTTCCGCCGAATCCGCCATGTCTCTCTCCCGGTGGGGACGGTCGAGACGCCGTCCTCGCTATCGGAGAACAGCCTGCCGACGTGGGCGACGCCCTGCAAGTATCCGCCGGGGAAACTTCGAAACACCGGTGTGTTATCTGCGGTCAGGTAGAGGAGGCCGAGCGACCTCTTCGCCCTCGCCCATTGCGATCAGGACGATCGCCTCCGGCGTCACCTACCTCGACTTCTCCCCTTGGGGAGAGGGCGAGCTATTCATTCCGTCAGCGCCGCAACCCTGCGTCCGAGTTGAATTAATTGGCAACGACGCAGCAATGCGGAAGCCAATTTCATCGGCAAGGCTTAGGTTGGCGACGCGCGGCAAGTGTCGAGAGTCCGACACGGAACGGCGTTCCGCCCGATCCGTTTCGGTCAAGCTTGAGACGCGGTGCGGCGCCGTGCGCGCGAACGGCTGAGGACGACCAATAGATGACTGACGGGCCCATGATTCCGGCCGGCCGGCCGCGACCCGCCGTGCGGCGCAGGCGCAATATCCTGATCGCGGTCCTGGTCTTGATCGCGCTGGCGGCCCTGGTGGCGACGGCGGTCTTCATGGCCAAGAGCGGCGCCAAGGGCGCCGGCGGGGGATTCGGCGGGCGCGGCGCGCGGCCCTCGACCACGGTGGGCGTCGCGACGGCGGCCAAGGCCGACGTGCCGGTGACCCTCGACGCCCTGGGCACCGTGACCCCGGCGGCGACGGTGACGGTCGTGCCCCAGGTCTCGGGCGTGATCACCGACGTGCTGTTCCGCGAGGGCCAGATGGTGCGCAAAGGCGACCCCTTGGTCATCATCGACCAGCGACCACTGAAGATGGCCTTGCTGCAGGCCCAGGGCGCGCTCACCCGCGACGAGGCCCAGCTCGCCAACGCCCGCCTGCTGCTGCAGCGCGACCAGACGCTGCTCGCCCAGGACTCCATCGCCCGCCAGGACGTCGACACCCAGGCGGCGCTGGTCCGCCAGCTTGAGGGCACGGTGACGACCGACCGCGCGGCGGTGGGCACGGCGCAACTGAACCTCGGCTTCAGCCGCATCACCGCCCCGGTGAGCGGCCGGGTCGGCCTGCGGCTGGTCGACGTGGGCAACTATGTCTCGACCGGCACCACGGGCGGCGTGGTGGTGCTGACCGAAGTCGCGCCCATCGACGTCGCCTTCACCGTGCCGCAGGACGAGGTTCCGCGGATCCAGGCCCAGGCGAGCCAGGGGACCTTGGCCGTCACCGCCTTCGACCGCACCAAGACGCTCACCCTCGACACCGGGACCTTCTCGACCCTCGACAATCAGGTCGACGCCACAACCGGCACGGTGAAGGCCAAGGCCCGCTTCCCCAATGGCGCGGGCAAGCTGTTCCCGCAGCAGTTCGTGAACGTACGGCTGAACCTGCAGACCCTGAAGGACGCCGTGGTGGTGCCGGTGACGGCGGTGCGCACGGGCAGCCAGGGCGATTTCGTCTGGATCCTGAACACCGACCATTCGGTCAGCCTGCGCAAGGTGACCCGCGGTCCCGGCGGCGCCACCCAGGTGGCGATCACCCAAGGGCTGCAGGTGGGCGAGAAGGTGGTCACCGAGGGCGGCGACCGGCTGACCGACGGCGCCAAGGTGACCTTGCCCGGCGACAAGCCGCAGCAGGGCGGGCAGGGCGGCCGGCGGCATCACCGGGGACAGGGCGGCCAGGGCGGAGGCCAGGGCCAGCAGGGCGGAAGCCAACAGGGCGCGGAACCGAGCGCGGCCGCAGGCGCACGCCACCACGGACGCCCCGCGCAGGACGGCGCCGCCGCCGGCGGCCCCCCGGGCGGCGTCTGAGGCTGCATGAACCCATCAGCCCCCTTC
>CAMFIW010000277.1 GCA_945952355.1 uncultured Phenylobacterium sp.
GGGGATCGGCCTCGGCCTCCGCCCCCTCCGCCTCGGTGAGAATCCGCGTGCGGATCATCCGGTCCAGCACGCGGCGGCGAGCATCGCGCGCAGCGTCCGGACGCCGGTCGGGTCGGCGCGCCTCCGGAGATTGCGGCAGGGCGATCAGCAGGGCCTGCTCCCCATCCGTCAGGCTCTCGGGCTCGTGGCCGAAATAGGAGAGGCTTGCCGCCCGCACCCCCTCCAGATTGCCGCCATAAGGGGCGAGCGTCAGATAGAGCGCCAGAATCTGCCGCTTGGAGAGCCGCGCTTCGATCTGCACGGCGCGCACCATCTCGATCAGTTTCGAGGCCGCCGTCCGCGGCCGCGGCTCCAGCAGCCGCGCGGTCTGCATGGTCAGCGTCGAGGCGCCCGAGGTCGGGTGGCCATGAACCACCGCCGAGCCGATCGCGCGGACCAGCGAGACCGGGTCGACTCCCGGGTGGACCCAGAATCGCGCGTCCTCGATCCGCACCAGCCGCTTCTGGAAGGTCGCGTCGGTGCGCGCCAGGTCGGCCCGGATGCGCCAGCGCCCATTCTCCACCGGCAGGGCTCGCAGCCAGGCGCCGCGCCGGTCTAGCGCCACCGGCGAAGACCTGACCGCGCGCGACAGGTCCGGGGGAAAGGCGGCGTCCAGCACGAACACAGCCATCTCCACCGCCACCAGGGCGATGAGCACCTTCGTCAGCCGACGGACCGTCCTCGTCTCGCCCGGCGCGCTCACGGACCCGGCGCGATGCCGACGCGGCCGACGGCGGTGCGGGCGTTGAGCGCCGGATGGTACATGTCACGGGCCTGGGCGCCGGGCAGCAGGAAGTCGCCGGGCGTCACGGCCCGGGCGACATAGGCGAAGCTGAAGCTCCCCTTGCCGGCCAGGGCCATGGCCGCGACATAGCGGTCGTCGCGGCTCTCCTGGGCGCTCGGATTGCTCAGCTCTCCCAGGAACTTGAACGGCCCGTTCTGGGCGTCGTCGGCGCCGAGCACGGTCTCGATCTCGAACCCTGCGGGCAGGGGATCGTCCACCACCAGGGCCATGGACCGCGCCTGGGCCGAGCGGCCCGACACGACCACGATCACCCGGTCGCCCTGGTGCAGGCTCGCCAGGTCCACCGGTCCGCCGGTGAACGAGACCAGTCGCTTGGTGAGCTGGATGCCGTTCTGTTGCGGCGGCGGGGCGGCCACCGGCGTGCCGGTCACCGTCACCATCCGCCAGACCGCCTGGCCGGGATTGCTGAACTTCGCGTCGGCCAGCTTACCCACCGCCCAGCGCGGCCCACCGCCGGCCGGCGGCAGGACGATGGCGCCCGTGGCCTGCACCCGCATCGGGCCGGCGGCCTTCAGCATGTAGTGGGCGGCCTGCAGCAGGCGCGCCTGCTCCTGGGTGTTGAGCGCGTCGGGATCCTTGACCGCGTTCTCCAGCCGGCCCTGCAGCGTGCGGGCGAGGTCGACCTCGCCGGCCTCGTAAGCTAGCGCGATCACCCCGGCCAGGTCGCGCAGGGGACTCTGGTACCAGTCGTCCTCCTGGCGATAGCCGAGGGCGCCGATCGCCTGGCGCAGGGCGGATCTAGCCCGGGCATGGTCGCCCATCATCGCCAGCCCCGCCCCGATCTGCGCCTTGGCCAGCGGCGAGGGCTCGGCCTTGAGCTGTACGTCGTGCCACCAGCGAAGCCGCGCCAGGTCGCCCTTGCCGCCCTTGGCCAGGACGTAGAGCGCATAGGCCGAGGCCCGCGAGCGCATGGCCTGTGTCGCCTTCTTCGAGGCGTCGGGCGAGCTTCCCCACCAGGTCGGATATTCCAGCTTGTAGGAGACCGAGCTCCAGCCGTCCGGCCGCGATATCTGGCGCATGGCGGACAGCGCCCGGTCGACCGCCTCCTGCGGCACCGGCACGCCCGCCCGCTGCGCCTCGATCAGGAAGTCGGTGGTGTAGGCGCCCAGCCAGGCGTCCGCCTCGCCGTCGCCGACCCGCCAGAGGCCGAACGCGCCGTCGAGGGTTTGACGGTCAAGCCGCCGGCCGACCGCCTGGGCGAGCGCCGCGGAGCTGCGCCGCAGCTTCGGATCGGCCCCCATCTCGGTGGCGTAGAGCAGGGGATAGGCGGTCGAGACCGTCTGTTCGGTGCAGCCATAGGGATAGCGCGACAGGGCCACCGCGATCGGTCCGGGGTCGAAACCGCGGAACGGCGAATAGCTGACCTGCAGCGTCACGTCCCCCGCCGCCAGGCCGCTCAGCAGGGCCGCGGGCGGCGTATAAGTCTCGCCGGTCTTCTGCAGCTCGGTGGTGGTCCGGGTGATCGGCGCCCAGCCCAGCCGGGTCTGCAGCGGATAGTTCTTCGCCGTCGCGAAGCCCGGGCCGGAGACCTTGAAGCCCACCATGCCGATCCCCGCGCGGTTCGGCGCATTGAACGGGATGTGCTCGGCGATCCGCTGGCCCAGCGCCAGCTGGAAGGCCTTCTTGAACGGCGCCAGGATCCCGCCCTGCGAGGTCAGTTCGGCCAGGTAGGCGCCGGCCTTGCCCTCGAGGTTGTGCAGCTCCAGCGTCGCGAACGCCTTGTCGCCCGGCGCCAGGAAGCGCGGCAAGTTCAGGTCCGCCACCACCGCCTCGCGCACGGTCATCGGCTTTGAGGCCGAGCCCACCGCCGTGTCGGTCCAGGCCACGGCCATGATCCGCAGCTCGCCGTTGAACTGGGCCGCCGGCAGCTTGACGGTCGCCTTGCCGCCCGGCCCGGTCTCGACCACGCCCGACCACAGGGCCACGGTCTTGATCGGCGTGGTCGTCAGGCCTTCGCCGCCGATCTCGTCGCCGCCGAAGTTCACATTGGCCGGCGCCCCCAGGTTCGGGTCGAGCAGGCGGCCATAGTCGTCGCGATAGTTGAGGGTCAGCGCCTTCTTGCCGAAGAACCAGGCCACCGGGTCGGGGCTCTTGAACTTGGTCAGCTGCAGGATGCCCTCGTCGACCGCGGCGATCGTCAGGTGCGCCTTGCCGCCGAAGCCCGCGCCCTTGATCACCACCGGGACCTCGATCTGGTCCTTGGAGTCGATCTTGGCCGGCGTCTGCAGCTCCACCGCCAGCTTCCGGTCCTTGGGATCCAGCGGCACGTAGATCAGGCCCAGCGCCCGGCGCGGCTTGGGCGAATTCACCGGGTCGCGGGGCTGCATGACGCTGACCAGCACATAGGCCCCGCCACCCCAGGCGCCGTTGGTCTTCAGCCGGACGGTCGTCCCATCCTTGCCGACAGTGAGTGTCTTCAGGTCGATCAGTCGGTCTGTGGCCACCGCCACCTGGGCCTCGCCCGCATAGGGCGGCTTCAGCGTGATCTCCACCGTGTCGCCCTGGGCGTAGGCGCGGGTCCCGGCGCTGACGCGCACGAAGTCCGGGGCCTCGACGTCCTTGGCCGGCGCGCCCCAGCCGGAGGCGAAGCGGATCACCGTCTTGGCCCCGTCGGCGCCCGTCAGCTCCAGGCGATAGTCGCCCCAGCCCAGCCGGCGCGAGATCCGCGCGGGCTGCCCGGCCGTGATGTTCAGCGCGCCCTTCTGCACCACCGCGTCGCGGCTGGTCCGCCGCCACTGCCAGCGGCCGTTCTGCTGGAACCAGTCATAGTCCCAGTTCTCGGAGATCAGGCTGTAGGCCACGCCATTGGCCGCGACCCGCCGCCCCTGGCCGTCGGCCGCGATCACGTTCAGCGCGATGGTCGGGTCGCCCCGCCCGGCGCTGTCACCCTGGTCGACCTTGACCCCCAGATAGAGCGGCTTGGTCCGCACCTTCAGGTCCAGCCCCTCGCGCACCGGCCTCCCGCCGGGCTCGAACACGCTGGCGGTGAAGGCGGCGGTCAGCGGCTGGGCGGTGTCGCCCGCCTCGGCGGCGTTCAGCGCCATCACCGCGCGGCCGGCCCCGTCGGTCACGCTCTGGCCGAGGTCGAGGAACTTCTCCTGGAAGGGCGAAACCTGGTCGCCCCACTGATAGCCGTCGAATTGCGGGAATGGGTCGGGATCGACTTTCAGCCGCGCCTCGGCCTGGGTCTGCAGGCCCGCGCCCGAAGCCCCGTAGAGGAACCGCGCCGTGACGTCGACATTGCGCGTCTCGCCGGCTTTGATCGGCTGGCCCTCCTGGCCGGTCACGGTCACGCCCAGCCGCTGGGGCGCGAAATCCTCGACCTGGAAGCTGAGCTCGCCGGCCGGCTTGTCGAGGCCGTCGATCTCCACCTTGGCGCTCCAGCGTCCGCGCGGCGCGCTCTTCGGCAGTTCCACGTCGGCGCCCACCGACCCGTTCGGCGCATTGGCGAAGGGGAAGCGCTTGAACTCCACGCCCGAGGGCCGCAGCACCACCACCGCGCCCTTGCGGTCCTTCACCGCCTTCACCTCGCGGTCGCGCAGCAAGGCGTTCAGATGCACCACTTCGCCCGGCCGATAGATGCCGCGATCGCCGTACATGAAGGCGTCGACCATCGTCGCCGCCACGCGCCCCTGCGTGCCGCTTCCCTCGGAGGTCTTGCCGCCGATCCCCTGCTTCGACAGGTCCACCGGCGCGCGGTCGAGGTCGAGCACGGCCAGGTCGCCCTGGGCGCCATAGGCCATCACCATCTTGGCGTCGGCGGCGCCCTCGCCCTCCAGCAGGGCGTGGTCGAAGCGCACATGGCCGTTGGCGTCGGCCTTGGCCTGCGCCAGGTCCTCGCCGTTGCGGGCCACCAGGCTCACCGTGACGCCGGGCAGAATCTTCGCCGTCTTCAGCGATCGGACCACCACGTCCAGCGAGTCCGCGCCGTCATAGGCCGACAGCGCCATGTCGGTGAACATCACCCACCGGCGCGCCTGGGCCGGCGGGTTGGAGTCGTCGCCCTCGCCGGGCTTGGCGCTGCGCCCGCCCGACAGGTCGCGGGCCTTGATCACGTAGCCGCCCGGCTTCATCTCCTTCAGAACGGCGCCGAGGGGGAACAC
>CAMFIW010000278.1 GCA_945952355.1 uncultured Phenylobacterium sp.
GGGTCATAGTCGATCTCATTGATTGAAAGAATGGGAGGGGCGCGTCAGTCCAGGCTTACGACGCCCGCTTCGGTGGGGGTGGCGAACAGCCGTTCGACCTCATCCGGCCGGCGGCGAAGGACGTTCAGGCGGTTGATCGAGCCCTTGTCCGAAATTTCGTGGGCCTCGATGCTCGGCGGCTCCGCGAGCAGGGCCAAGCGACGGATCCGGGTGCTTTGGCCCGGCCACAGGGCATTGTGCCGGACCAGGGCCTCCCGAACGCGCTGGAGATAGCCTTCAGCGTCAGCCGCCATCCGTCCGCGCCGGGGCCAGGCCAGCACGCCCAGGGCGTCGCGCCCTTCGCCGCAGATCACCAGGTCCTGGAACAGCCCCTGCGCCGCGGCCAGCACCAGTTCGCGCACCTTGCCGGCGGCGACGAAAGTGGCGTTGGACAACTTGAACTGTTCCGACATGCGGCCGGCGAACTGGAGCCCCTCCTCCACCCGCGCCGGATCGTGGAAGCGGGCGAGGTCCAACATTCTGAGGAATCCCTCCTCGTCGAACGCCTCGGCCGTGCGCGCCGCATCGTTGAGGTAGCCGGGGGTGACAGAGGGCGCCTTGACCCGCACCTCATAGGCGTCGTCCACGGGCACCAGCTTGAAGCTCACGCCGGGGGCCGGAAGGCCGATACCGGGTTTGTCGGCCGGCCAATAGGTGACGCTGACGGCCGAGGCCGTCTCGGTCGATCCGTAGCCGGAGACGAACGCGAAGCGGGATCCCGTGGCGGCGATGCTCGCCCGCTGGAAGCGATCGTGCAGGGCCTGGGGCAGCCCCGCGCCGCCGAACAGCATCGCGCGAAGGTCTCGGAAGAATATCGAACGAAGCTCGGCGTCGGCCTCCAGGGCCTCGATGAGCATCGCGTAACCCGCCGGGACGTTGCTGTAGCAGCGGAGCGGAATCTCCCTCAAGTTCCGCAGCGTTTCGGCGAACCGGTCGGACGTCGGCCGCCCGTCATCGATATAGAGCGCGCCGCCCAGGTAGGAGACATTGGTGAGGAGACAGGAGCCGCCGATGTGGCTCCAGGGCATCCAGTCGAGGACGCGTTGGTCCCACGCGAAGGTGTCGCCCATCGCCTGGACGTTCAGCGTCGTATTGGCGGCCATCATCGCCTGGGTGTGGACCACCGCCTTCGGTCGTCCGGTCGAGCCGGAGGTCAGGAGGTAGCGGGCAGGCCGCCGGGGATCCAAGGCCATGATCCGTTCCCCGACCGCCTCGACCGCGGGCCGCGAGAGAACATCCTCGATCAGGACGACCTCTCGGCCACAGGACACTGGCTCGCCGCTCACCACGACAGCGCCCGCCGGCGCCGCCGCGGCGATCGCTTCGGCGAAGAGTCCGCCCTGCTCAGCAAACACGACGGCGGGATTCACCAGCGCCACGGCCTCGCGCAGGCGCTCGAAGTCCCGACTCGCCAGGGAATAGTTGACCGACACGGAGCAGACCGGAACGCCGGCGGCGATTGCCCCAAATAGCCACACGGCGTGCGCCACGGAGTTTTCCGACAGGATCAGGATGGATCGCCCTTCGGGTATCCGCCGCTCAGCCAGCCACTGCGCCACGGCCGAGACCTGCCCCCGCCCCTCCTGGTAGGACAGGACCGACCATGCCCCGCCAAGACCCGCTCGACGAGCGAGCCAGGGCCGTTCAGAGGCCTCGTCGCCCCAACGCCAGAACCGCGCGAGCAAGTTGGGCTCGTGCGCCATGAGCGGACGATCCGCTGAAACCAGGATCGCACCGTCGGGGCGGCGCTCCGTCAGGACGCCCACCTCGCCAAACCTCACCTCTCGCAAGGGCGAGGACTGCAGGGCCTCGTCGCCAACTGAAGCGGTCTGCGCTCGCAAGGCTCCCCATCCCCCGAAGGCCATTAAATCCTATTTTGCAAGTTACCAACCCCGACGCGGGCGATCAATGAATAACTTGCAAAATGAGATTATTTGGCCCGGCAGCCCGCCGCATGGGATCGCGCCTCAGAGGCGCGCGGCTCGCAATGCGGAACGTCGAACCTTTCCCGCGTCGTCGCGGAGCGGCGCTTCGACGAACTCATAGCCTCGGGGGGTCTTGTACCGCACCAGCCGCGTCGTGAGGAAGTCCGCGAGATCTCGCGCCGACACCTCCGGTTTCACCCGCGGATCCAGCTGGACGATCGCGTGGACGCGCTGGCCCAGGTCCTCATCCGGCAGGCCGATGACGGCGCTGGACAACACCGCTGGATGGGTCTCCAGAGCCGCCTCGACTTCCGCCGGATAGATGTTGGCGCCCCCGCTGATGATGAGGTCGGTGCGACGGTCGGCGAGGTAGAGATATCCCTCATCGTCAAGGTGGCCCATGTCGCCGAAGGTTTCCCAATCGCCGCGCCGCTGCGCCTCCGCCCCCAGATAGCGATAGGTCGAGTTCGGGCCCGCGGCCGGCCTGAAATAAACGCCGCCGATCTGACCGGGCGCGCAGGGCTCGCCGGCCTCATCCAGAATGACCAGTTCCGCGCCTGCCCCAGCCCGCCCCACCGAGCCCGGGTGATCGAGCCACTCCCGCCCGGTGATGGAAGTCGCCCCGAAGCCTTCCGTCCCGCCGTAGAACTCCCAAATCCGATCCGGCCCCAACCACTCGATCCACTTGGACTTGAGCCACACCGGACAGATCGCCGCGACATGCATGACCAGTTCCAGGTCGTCGTCGCGGAAGCTTGCGCCCTGTTCCATCGCCCGCCAGATCCGATGCATCATCGTGGGCACGAAGAAGGCGTACCGGACCCGATGCATCTCCATCAAGCGCAAGGCTTCGTCCGGATCGAACCGCTCCATCTGCACGACGTGGCCGCCCCAGCAGAGCGCCATGTGGGTCAGCCCGAACGGGGCGGCATGGTACAGCGGACCGGGATTGAGGATCGTGTCGTCCACCACCATGCCGGCGATCGGATTGCTCGGGTCCATCACCGCGCGGCCCGCATCCACGATCACCTTTGGGCGCCCGGTGCTCCCCCCGCTCGCGATCGCCTTCAGATGCGGCGCCACCTTGACCGGCAGTGGGGCGTCCGAGAGGTCGGCCTGGAGGTCCATATCAGCGGGCATCTGGTCGTGCCCCGCCACGACGTCCGCTGGCGCGCCGATCAAGAGCCGCGGCCGCAGCGTGTCGACGAGCGCCTGAAGCTCTGCCGCCGGCAAGCGATGCGAGACCGGCGCCGGCGTTGCGCCCAACTTCCAGATCGCCAAGGTCGTCTCGAAGAACTCGATACCGTTCGGCAGGGCGACACATACGAAGTCGCCGGCTTGCACGCCATGCGCCTGCAGCAGGTGGGCGCGCTGATTGCTGCGGCGATCCAGCTCGCCGCGGGTCAAGGTTCTGCCGCCGCAGGTGACGGCCGGCGCAGCGGCGTCTCGGGCGACGTGGTAGGCGAAGGCCTCGGGGATGCCGACCGGCTCCAGCGGCCGGGCGGGCGACAGCGACGGCGTGCGGACCATGCGGCTCATGCGGCGGCCCCGAGGCGCTCGACCACCACGGCCGCCCCCACTCCATGCGCGCCCGTCGCCGCCACTAGGCCGAACTGCCCGTCACCGGCGTCCAGCGCGTCTAGAAGAGACGAGAGCAGGATCGCGCCAGTCGCCCCCATCGGGTGTCCCTTGGCGAGGTGGCCACCTCCGACATTGACCCGCTCCGGATCGACGCTGCGCTCGCGCAGGAACTTCACCATGGTGACCGCGAAGGCCTCCATGAACTCGATGCGGTCCATGTCGCCGAGACCCAGACCCGCGCGCAGAAGGGCGCGATCCGCAGCGGCGATCCCGGCCGTGAGCGAGGCCTCGGGGTCCCCGCCAGCCTCCGCATAGGACAAGATTCGGGCGCGCGGTCCCGCGCCGCCTGGAGAGGCGGTGATCAGAGCAAGCCCACAGCCGTCGCACATCGGTGGGGCATGGGCGACGGTCATTCGAGCTTCGATGGCCTGGCCCTCCAACGCCTGAGCGTATTCGCTCGCCAGGCCCGCGAAGGCAGGCGCCAGGGCGGAGAGGCTTTCGGCCGTCGTCGGCCTGGGACACTCGTCCCGCCTTAACGCGCCAAGAGACAGCCTGGAGGCGCCCAGGACCGTTCCCTCTGCGGCGGCGGCGCGGGTCTGTGACACCAAGGCGGCGGCGTCCATCTCCGCGCGCCCGATCCCCTCTGCGGCCGCGAGGCGATCGGCGGCGAGCGCCACGGGGATATAGCGGGTCCGGACCGGAAAGGTCAGGTCGCGATAGAAGTCGGCGGCATCGCCCATGAACGGCACGCGCGACATCATCTCCACGCCCCCGGCCAAAGCCGCCGAAGCCTGGCCCGCCGCGACCATGTTGGCGGCCTGCCCGATAGCGGTCAGACCGGAGACGCAGTAGTTGTTCAGAGTCCAGGCCGGCGCCGCGTCCGGCAGGCCGGCGTGGAGTTTGGAGATCAGGGCGATGTTGCCGCCTTGGGCGCCTACCTGTCCGACCGATCCCAGGATCAAGGCCTCGGGCGTGCGCGCCGTTGGATTGCGCGCGCCCAGCCCATCGACCAGGCCCTTGACGAGGTCGTGAGGCCGAAACGACGCCAAGCCCCCGTCCGGGCGCGCTTTGCCACGCATGGTTCGCACGGCGTCCTGAATGTAGGCGGCCACCTGAAATCCTCCCAGCAGAGTGAAAGCACGATCACGTCCGGAGGGGAGTGACCGATCCAAGTGATGGCGAAGTAAATCTCTTTTTGCAAGTTATGACCGTCGCCGCCGAGCCGCTTGGCGGCCGACGGTTTGGCCTGGTCTCCGAGAGGGCCTTCCGAACGCGACGGCAACTCGCCAATGACGCCTTGAGCCGGACGTCCTGGGCGCAGGGGTCACGACCACAGAATCGTTTGAGCGTATCGACCACATCGAGTTCGCGTGGCCTTCGGGCCGATTAGTCCGTTTTC
>CAMFIW010000279.1 GCA_945952355.1 uncultured Phenylobacterium sp.
GCGCGCTTAAACCGCTTGGTCAAAATTCCAAGCGTCCTCTCTCGCAAGAAAACGTTCGCTCTTCACATCCTCGCGAAGCTGACAGCGACCGGCCTGATCGCGGATCGAAACCTGCGGCGTCTGACCTTCGAAGACGCCGATGAGGTGATCCTTCAGGAAAATCTGGCAGCCTTCGCGGCCGCGGCGCCCCTCTTTCAGCAACAGAACGCGGCTCTCTCCTCCTTGCAGCGAGCCGAAGCCCTGGTGCAACGCCTTCGGCGGATCCGCCGATTGGCCGGCTTTGCGGCCACTAGCGAAGATCCCTTGGCGGAATGGCGCGCGCTCGCAGAAGAACTCCTCGCAGGGCACTACGACGATATCTCCCAAGCGGAGCTACGGGAGGCGGTCAGTCGGACGGCATGGGCGTTGTCCGATCCAACCTCCGGGGACTTCGGACAACGCCTCCTCGCCAGAGCTCGGGACTGGCCGGAGTCGACTTCCCTGCGCTACGCGCGCTTGTCGGCGCAAAGCTTCGACGATCCCGAAGCGGTGGCCCGAACGCTGCAGGGCGACCCAGGTCCGGACGCGTTCGCGCTTCTGTTTGTGCTCATAGTCCGCCGACAGGGTGAGGAAGCCGCGCTAGCGCGCGCGCTGCAACGCAATGCCGCGGACCTCAGCGCGCTCACGGCGCTCCAGGTCCTGATGGGCCTATGTACTCAGGATCGTTGGACAGAGGCCTTGGCGTTTTCGGACCAGATCACGGCAGAGCAGCGGACACAGCGTCCCTTTCTTTACCTGCTGCGTGGCTTGACGCTGTTGGCTGACGTGATGGAGCCGGCGCATCGCGCAGGACTGACAAAGCACCCCGCCCCTGCACTCTCCAGCGACTTTCGACGGTGGATCAACCCTGCCGCGCCTCATTTGGGGGTCCGATTGGCGGCGGCCGCCGTCGAATTCAGGGGCGGCGAAGACGCCGCGCGTGAGTTACATCAGACAGACGTCATTGCGCTATGCCGCGAGCTGCGGCTCTGGGTGGAACTGGAAAACCCCTCCAGTGCTGCAGCCGCGCAAAATGAACTGCGCCGACGCCTGGCCGCCGGGGAGGACTTTTCGAGCACCGTCTCCTTGGCCATCGCCTATGAGGTTCCTTTCGACACCGCTGCGGCACGTCACCAGCTCGATAACCAGATCGCTCTGGGCGGGATCACCGTTCAGGAATTCCGCGCGATGATGGGCTTGTTCCACGAGCCCGCTGAACGCCTGGAGGTCATCCAACGGCATTTCGCCGCAATCGAGCGCTTCATGGGGACGCGCGACGCCGCCAGCCTTCGCATCGAACATTTGATCCGATGCGGCCGTCTCGACGAGGCTGAAGCGGCCCTCGCGTCAATTCCGGAAAACGAGCGCGACGACGCGAATATCGCTCGGCTCTCGGCTGTCCTTCGCGGTGAACGCGGCGGCGAAATGTCTGCAGCTATGCGGGCGATCTGGGAGCAGACCGGTGAGGTCGTAGACTTGATGAACCTCTGCGTCGCGCTCGGACAAGAGAAGCGGTGGCCTGCGCTCGCCGTCGCGGCTCTGGATCTCGCACGAACAACCCGCAGTGAAGAGCATCTGATCTGGGTGTGTGAGGCGCACTATGAAGGGTCCACAGCATCTGAGCTGCTGGACGCGCTCGCCGAATTTCCGAGCGAAGTCGCCGCCTCATCGGACCTGTTGTGCATTTGGGTGGACCAGCTCTTGGGCTCTGGCCGCTTCGCAGAAGCTGCCCCCGCCCTGGCCAAATTGATCGAAATCCCAGACAGGGACGACCGGCGAGATGACGAGCGACTGCTAAATCTCGCCGTGGAGAGCGGCGAATGGGAAGCCTTTGCTAGTCTAGTGGATCGCGTCTGGGAGCGCCGGGACAAGCGGTCACCTCGGGCGCTGATTGAGACCGCTATGCTTGCGATGGTGCGTGGGCTCGAACAGCGCGCTCGGCAACTGGCCTCGGAAGCGACGGGCCGAGATGACGCGGACGCACCGGTCTTTCTCACGGCCTGGATGGTCGCCAACTCGCTTGGACGGGAGATTGACTGGCCGGAGTCCGCCGCGTGGCTGCAACGGGCGTTGGAAAAATCCGGCCCTGAAGGGCCCGTTCGTGCGGCGACGCTGCCGGAGATCGCCGATTTTCTTCCAAAACAGGTTGATGCCCGAACAAAGGCTACGGATCAGCTCAATGGGGCGGAGGCACCCCTGTTTGCCTTCGCCGAGGTGCTGGACATCCCTCTTTCGGATCTCGTGATGGGCTGCGCAATGCGCAACCGCACCCAACGCGACCCGCGTAAGCGTTGGCTGATTCCAATTGTGCGCGGAGGACGGCCGCCCACGCCGCTGGGCGAGGTGCAGCGGTTGGCGCTGGATATCACCACCCTGATGGTCCTGCAGATCATCGGACGATTGCCGGCCACACTGGAAAGGTTCGACGTCACCTTAGCCGCCGGGACAATTCGAGCCCTGTTCCTGGACGAACAGCAGCTCAAGATCCACGGCGCAGCGCGTTCAAACGTCGCCCAGCAAGTTCTGCGCCGCATTGCCAATGGTGGCCTCGTGGCGTTCAACGTACCGAGCGCAGGCGTCTCCAACCTGTCGGAGTGTGTGGGCAGCGATCTCGCCGATCTGATCGTCCATGCGAGGACTCAGGGGCTGCGCGTCTGCCGCACCTTTCCAGTGCATCGACCTGGCTCCTTGACCATGGAAGTCGCCGACGTCAGCGGTGAAATGGACGTGCTCGTGGGCGTGGACCAACTGGCCAATCGTGTGCAACGCGCCGGCCGCATGCCCAGCCCGGATCTCGCCGCCTGTCGCGCCCGTCTCAAACTGCTCGATCATGGCTGGGCTGATGCTCTGCCGCTGGGCGAGAGCGGTGTCGTTGTCGACGAGATCAGCTTGAGGCATCTCCAATTGAGCGGGCTGCTGGACGCTGTGATCGAGGCATCTGGCGGGGTCCTCTTCGTCCCTCAGGGGGTCATCGACCAGGCCCGCCAGGAAGTGGCGAACGGCGCCAATGCGGCGGCCCTCCTGGCGGAAATCAACGCCCTCAGGTCCACCCTCAGGGACTTCATCAAGGCCGGCAAGACGCGCATTGCGCCAGCTCCAGACGAGCCGGAGCCCGAGGGTCGACACCCGACACTTCGGCTATTCCGGATCCAAGAGGTCGACGCGTTCGCCCTCGACGATCGAAGCGTCAATAGTTTTGGGCAAGTTGCCGGCGATGACGGCACGAGACCATTGTGTACAAGTCTAGACATCATAGAAGAACTTGGAGCCAATCGGCTATCCGAGGATGAAGTCTTAGCGTCCGCCTCGGAATTCACGCGCTGCGGATTCCTGTTCGCGCCGATCACGCCGCGTCGTCTTCTTCGACACCTGACCGCCGCCGTGCATGACGACGTTTTTGCCGAGACGGCCGAACTGAGAACGATCCGGGAGTATGTGCTGCGGGTGCAATTGTACGCCGGGTCGGTGCTGGCCCAAGAGGCGGAATATTTCGACGGGCTTCGCCTGACCATCGCCGAAGGTATCCATGCCTGGTGGGCGAAGGCGCCGAGCCTAGAATCCGCCCAGGCGGGGGCGGATTGGCTTCTAACCGTCCTTCCCGACCCCCGCGACTTGGGTCACCTTTGGAAGACTCCGCTGGAAGGCATCGATCCGTCCGCGCAATTCGCAGCTCAAATGGCGGCGGTGAGCTTCCCACGCCTCATGCCTCTCGAGCGATTGCAGGCTTTCAGTGCGTGGTCGGAAGATCGAATTTGTGGACCCGCCTCAGACCTCGAACCAGAGGTGTTCGCGCGCATCGTCGAGGATGCCGCGCGCATGTTCAGCTTCTTCGACCAGGAGGTCGAAGGCGCTGATGCATGACATGACCCGTATTCTCCTGGCCGCCAGCGCCCCAACCCTTCGAGCAGCCCTTCCCGCGGCGAAGTCCGTGGAAGGCAAGCTCAATTTCGGCGACGACGTCCTAACCATTGGGGGCCATCGATATCGTGCCGACGCTCTTTTTCAACAGGTTGAAGCCGTCACCAAGCGAGGGCGGGTTGAGATCAAAGACTTGCAAGGCGGTCGTGCGGAGCTGACCTGCGAGGGTCCACAGGACCCGATCGTCTACCATCGAGATTTGGCCCGCATAAGCCTTGCCGGGCTTGCCCTTGCCGCTCCCTCCGTCAGTCATCGGAACGCCGAGCTCGCGCGGATGCTCGGGTCGGGTTGGCTTGGGCGTCGAGCCGAGGCGGAGTTGCGCCGGCGCTCCAAACTCCGACGGTTCAGGGCCAACGAAATCACAGAGCTGCAACGCGCGCTCAATGGAACGATTGAAGGCCACCTCGACAATTTGCGGGTCGCCCTCCGGCAGAAGAGCGCAGATTTCCGGTGCCTGGTCTGGAAGGATCGCGCGGGCCTCGAGTTGCTCGTCGGAGCTGTCGCCGGTGACCACGGCAGTGCAGCGGCCGAGACTGCACGGAAGGCGATCTCGGACCGGTTCGCCTCCAATCGACAAGGCGCGATGGCAATTGCGCTGGCGGCGTCGGTCGCTCCAGGTTGGACGCCAAGCAGGTTGCCGCCCAAGGTCAATACTGCTGGCATTTTCGACGCCGCCTGTCCTGGCGGCCGCCTCGGCAATCCATTCGCGGTCGCCGCCGCCCTGGAGGTGCTCGCCACGAAGACCGGCGACGATCCTCAAACTATCCAGCTGCTCGATACGATCGAGGCTCAATTCGATACCATAAGCGACCGGCTGAGCATCTTCTCCGGCGCGTTGATGGTATCCCTGGCGACGCTCTCAACAGCTCCGCATGTTCGCGACGCTCCGGCTCTTTGGCGCCGTTACGCGGCCTACGCTGTCGCGGGACTCCAAACCCATCTTCTCCAAAACTTCGACAGTTCCACCGCTCGCGCGTTCTTGGCGGACGCCCGAGGCCTGTATGGC
>CAMFIW010000280.1 GCA_945952355.1 uncultured Phenylobacterium sp.
ATCGAACGGTTCACGATCATGGCCGAGCCGCCCTCGATCGACGCCGGCGAGATCACCGACAAGGGGTATGTGAACCAGCGCGCCACCCTGGAGCGCCGCCACGCCCTGGTCGACGCGCTCTACGCCAACCCGCCCGGGCCGGGCGTCACCCAGCCCTAGGCGGACGCAACGGCAGGCCGCTACGGCGGGGGCGAAGCATCAGGGAGCCTCGGCCATGAAACTCGATTCCAGCATCGCGGCGGTGATCACCGGCGGCGCCTCCGGCCTCGGCGCGGCGACCGCGCGGCGGCTGGCCGGCCAGGGCGTCCGCGTGGCGATCTTCGACCTCAACGAGGAATTGGGCGAAGCGTTCGCCAAGGAGATCGGCGGCGTGTTCTGCAAGGCCAACGTCACCTCCAGCGATGAGATCGACGCCGCCTTCGCCAAGGCTCGCGCCGCCCACGGCCAGGAGCGCATCCTGGTCAACTGCGCCGGCGTCGGCGGTTCGGTGAAGACCGTGTCGCGGGACAGGGAGACGGGCGCGGTCAAGGAGTACCCGCTCGAGAACTTCGAGCGTATCGTCCAGATCAACCTGATCGGCACCTTCCGCTGCATCACCAAGTCGGCCGCCGGCATGCTGAGCCTCGATGTCCTGCCCGACGGGGACCGCGGCGCCATCGTCAACACCGCCTCGGTGGCGGCCGAGGACGGCCAGATCGGCCAGGCCGCCTACACCGCTTCGAAGGCCGGCATCGTCGGCATGACGCTGACGGTCGCCCGCGACCTCTCCAGCGAGGGCATCCGGGTGAACACCATCCTGCCCGGCATCTTCGACACCCCGCTGCTGGCTCGCGCGCCCGAACATGTGAAGGCCGCCCTCGGCGCCTCCGTGCCGTTCCCCAAGCGTCTCGGCCAGGCCGAGGAATACGCCCAGCTCGCCGAGACCATGATCGTCAACGGCTACTTCAACGGCGAAGACGTTCGCCTGGACGGCGCGATCCGCATGCAGCCACGGTAAGCGAGCCGCCGCCCTGTGGCGCGAACAAACATAGGAATCCCGCTGATGGCCCGAGACCTCTGCCGGATGCAGCGCGCAAGGCACACGGCGTGGGATGTGTTCGGCCCTTCCGATGAGCGGGAGCGCAGCGTCCTCGAACGGGTCGCGACCTAGACGCGTTGCATGAGCCCCGTGCCGTCGAGGCTCGCGCCTTCGAAGTTGACCACGCGCTTGCGGCCGTCGGCGAGGGGGAGGGGCGAGACGTTGGCGTCCTGGAAACTCGCATGGGCGAGTTTGGCGTTCTTGAACGAACAGCCGCGGAGGTCGGCGCCGGCGAAGTTTGCGCCGCGCAGATCGGCGCCCTCGCAATTGCTGGCTACGAGCACGGCGCCCGCGAAGCCGACGCCCACCGCCGTGACCCCACGCATGGACGAGGCGGCGAGCGGACGTTCCGCGAACTCGGCCCTGGCCGGGCGCAGGTCATAGCCATCGAGTACGGCCGGCGCGCCGCCCTCGCCATTGGTGCGGACCCAAACGCCGGCTCGGTCGATCTGTTCGCGGATCTCGGCCAGCCTGCCCATGGCGATCGTGGTGATGTCGAGGACGCAGCCCCGTATGGCGGCCGGTGCGAGGCTCGCGCGGTCTATCTTCACGCCGGTGAGGATCGCGCCGTCGAAACGCGCGCCGCCCAGGCGGGCGCCGCGAAGCTCGGCGCCGTCCAGGTTGGCGTCCACGAACAGGGCGTGCCGCAGATTGGCCTGGCGGAACCGGGCGCCGCGCAGCGAGCAGTTGGAAAAGTCGATCCCGAAGGCCATCGACTCGTCGAACACCGCGCCGTCGAGTTTCGCCCCGCTGATCTGGGCGCCCAACGGCGTGCGTAGAAGGTTGTTGTTCTCGTCGGTCAGGCAGAGGGTCGCGGCCTCGAGATTGGCGCCGTCGAGCACCGCGCCGGTCATCTTGGCCCCGGCGAAGCGGCTCCCCCTCAGGTCCGCTCCGGTCAGGACGGCGTCGCGCAGATCGCAGCGGCTGAGGTTCGCGTCACGGAAAGTCGCGCCACGCAGGTCGGCGCCCACGAAACTGGTGCCGCCAAGATCGGAGCCGGTGAAGTCGATCTGGGCGAGCTGGCGTCCGTCGCAATCCATCCCCTGGGCGACGATGAACCTCGGCAGCACGCGAGAGGCGCCGAATCCCGCAAGGTGAGCCTCGTGGTCCTCCACGAGTCGGGCGAACTCACGGGCGTCCACCTGGGAACGCCTGCCGGGTTTCGTCGCGAGTCCACTGCGCATGTACGAGCACCTAGGCCATCAGGCTGAACGAACCCTCCAACAGGCATGGTAAACGCACGGAATACGGGTGTGTGGCGAAATGGCGCACCCTGAGATAGCGGTCAGTCATGGGCCTCGGCCAGGGTGTCAGCCCCTGCGCCACAGTTAGGCGGTCGTATCGAGGAAGATCGCCTGGGCGCGGCTGAGGAACGGGCCGTCGCCGAATGCTCCGGCGAGGCGCTCGGACACCGCCGCGACCACCGCCTCCAGCCCGGCCGGGCGCTGGGCCTCGATTTCGGCGCGGATCGGCGTGCCCATGCACAGGGCCTTGGCGGCGTCCGCAGCGCTGGCCGCGGGACTTTGCAAGGTCACGGTCTCGACCTCCGCCCACCCGAAGCCAGCCTCCGCCAGCGCCTCGCGGATGGCGCCGACATCGTGATAGCCAAAGGGAATGCGGGAAAAGAAGCTCGGCGGCGGATCTGGCAGTAGCGTCGCCAGGGCGTCCTGAACCGCACGGGTGACTTCGTTGGTCTCCAGAGCGTCCCAGACGCTGAATACGAAACGCCCGCCGGCCTTCAAGACGCGGCGGGTCTCAGCGAAGGCGGCGACCTTGTCGGGAAAGAACATGACTCCGAACTGGCAGATCGCCGCGTCAAAGGATCGGTCCGGGAAGGGCAGGGCCTGGGCGTCGGCCTGGCGCCAGTCCACGGCGGGCGCATCGACCACCTTGGCCGCCCACTGCAGCATGGGCGCGTTCAAATCGGTGGCGAGGATCGTCGCGCCGGGGCCGACCGTCTTGGCTAGGCGGCGGGTGACCTGTCCGGTTCCGGCCGCGACCTCCAGGAGCGCGCCCTCGAAACCCGTGAAGCGCCGCGCCATCTCCCGAGCAAACGGCTCGAAGATCATCGGGCCCATATGGAGATCGTAGAGTTCAGGGATCGAGCCGGTGAAGGCCTGGTCCTGCGCGCTCATCATGGCCTCCGTGCTGGGCGGCCGCGTTCGCCGCTGCCTAGACCAGAAGGGCCTGATCCGTGGCCCGCACCAGGGCGTCGACGATACCGGGCTCGGTCGAGGCGTGGCCGGCGTCCCAGACCACTTCGAAGCGCGCTTCCGGCCAAGCGGATTTCAGGTTCCAGGCGCTCTCCATGGGCGTGACCACATCGAACCTGCCCTGGACGATCCAGCCGGGAATGCCTCGGATCTTGCCAATGTTTTTCAAGAGCCAACCGTCTTCGCTGAAGAAGCCCTTGTTGGCGAAGAAGTGGCACTCGATGCGGGCGAAGGCGATCGCGAAGTCGATCTCGTTGAACTTGGAGGGCCGCGCCTCGGGGCCGCGGATCGAAATGGTGTCGCCTTCCCACTGGCTCCAGGCGGCGGCGGCTTCGGCCTGCACGCGCCGGTCCTTGTGGGTCAGGCGCTTGTGGTAGGCGCTGACCAGGTCGCCGCGCTCCGCCTCGGGGATCGGCGCCAGGAACCGCTGCCAGGCGTCGGGGAACAGCATTGAGGCGCCGTCCTGATAGAACCAGTTCAGTTCGCGCTGGGTCAGCAGGAACACGCCGCGCAGCACCAGGGCTTCGACCCGCTGCGGGTGGGTCACGGCATAGGCGAGGGCGAGCGTTGAGCCCCACGACCCGCCGAACACCGTCCATTTCTCGATGCCGAGGTGAATGCGAAGGCGCTCGATGTCGTCGATCAGCGACCAGGTAGTGTTGTCGTCCAGGCTCGCATTGGGCCGCGACTTGCCGCAGCCGCGCTGGTCGAACAGCACCATCCGCCATTTGTCGGGGTTGAAGAACCGACGCATGGTCGGGTTGATCGCCCCGCCCGGACCGCCGTGCAGGATCACGCAGGGCTTGCCGTTCGGATCGCCGCATTCCTCGTAGAATATCTCGTGCGGCCCCCCTGTCGGCAGCCAGCCATAGGCGAACGGCTCGTTGTCCGGGAACAGCCCGCGGCGGTTGACCGGCGAGGAGACGGTGGGGAGCGGGGTGTTGCGTTCCATCCCGCCTATTAGAGCCCCCGGCGCGAAAACCGGAAAGGCTTTCGCGCCGAAGCGATTGAAATCTTGGAGATGCCCGAACGGCGGCGCTTATTTCGGGAAGCGCCGTCCCATCCAGCCGAGCACCAAACGGTTCACCTCGTCCGGCTTCTCCTGCTGGGTCCAGTGGCCGCTTTCCTTGACCAGAACCTTCTCCAAGTCGCCGATCACCTCTTCCATGCCGTCGGCCATGGCGGGGGAAAGGACGACATCGTTCTCGGCCATGATCATCAGGCAGGGGATGCCGTCGACGCGGGTCGGCAGGTCCGCGGACCGTTCCCAGTTGCGGGTGAAGTTGCGGTACCAGTTGATGCCGCCGGTGAACCCCGTCGCCTGGAAGGTCTCGACGAAGGCGGCGAGTTCCTCGGGGTTGAGCAGCTGGTGGGCGGTGTCGGACTTGTCCCAGGCTTTCAGCGCGTCGCCGAAGGCGAAGTTCGACGGCGTCGAGGTCGGCGGCTCGCCGGACTGGTCGAACACGCCAGGGCCCTCCGAGCCGGCCGCCGCGGCCATCGCGGCGGGACGGCGCATGAAGAAACGCATGGTCTTGTCGACGTCCGCGACCAGGGCGGCGTCGGCCTCGCCGGGCTTCTGGAACCAGACGATGTACATGTCCTCGCCGAAGGCCATGCGGGCGATCCGCATGTCGACCGCTTCCGGCTTGG
>CAMFIW010000281.1 GCA_945952355.1 uncultured Phenylobacterium sp.
CGTACGGCGGCGCTGGGCGCGGGGGTGTCCGCAGCGGGGGCGGCAGCCGCGGGCGCCGGCGCATAGCTCACCGGGGCAGGGGCGGCCGCGTATTGCACGGGCGCGGCGGTGAGGGTCTTGGCGACGCGGATCTTCAGACCCCCGTGCTCGACCTCGATTTCGGACAGGCCGGTGTCGGTGAGGATATCGGCCAGTTTGCGCACCAGGCGCGCGTCGATCGGATCGGCGGGAGCCTTGGGACTGCTAGCCATGGAAAGGACCCTTATTGCTCTTTGACGCGGAGGTTACGCGGACAGGCCCGCGGCGGCTTCGATCGCGAGTTCATAGCTCTTCGCGCCGAAACCGGACACCAGGCCGGCCGCGGCCAGCGAAACATAGGTGTGGTGGCGGAACGCCTCGCGCGCCGCCGGGTTCGAGAGGTGGCATTCGACCACCGGGATGTCGACGGCCTTGAGGGCGTCCAGCAGGGCGATGGAGGTGTGTCCATAGCCCGCCGGGTTGATCACCAGCGCCGAGGCCTCGGTACGAGCCTCCTGCACCCAGTCGATCAACTGGCCCTCATGATTCGACTGCCGAAACACGACGGATCGCCCCAGGGACTGGGCGCGCGCTTCGCAGAGCGCCCGCACGTCGTCCAGGGTGGCTTTTCCGTAAATCTCCGGCTCGCGGGTTCCCAGCAGGTTGAGGTTGGGCCCGTTCAGCACATAGATCGGTTTCGACATTCGGCTCCGCCGTCGATTCCGCCGTCTTGTAACGGGCGGCGGCGGGGGTCACAAGCTTGCGGACGTTCCAGTCGGTTTTCGAGCGCCCATGAACCTCATCGTCAACGGCGAGCCCCGCAGCTTTTCGGGTCTCTCCAACATTGCGGGCCTCGTGTCGGCCCTGGGGTTGGATGGGCGCAAGGTGGCCGTGGAGCGCAATCTGGAGATCGTGCCGCGTTCGGCCTATTTGACGACGGAAGTGGTCGACGGCGACCGCATCGAGATCGTGCACTTCATCGGAGGCGGCTGACATGGACGGGTCCACCCCCACCCAAACCTCGACCCAGGGCCAGGACAGCTGGACCGTGGCCGGCCGCACCTTCACCTCGCGGCTGATCGTCGGCACCGGCAAGTACAAGGACTACGCCCAGAACGCCGCCGCCGCCGAGGCGGCCGGCGCGGAGATCGTCACCGTGGCCCTGCGTCGCGTGAACCTCTCCGACCCCAGCCAGCCGATGCTGGTCGACTATGTGAAGCCCGACCGCTTCACCTTCCTGCCCAACACCGCCGGCTGCTTCACCGGCGAGGAGGCGGTGCGGACCCTGCGCCTGGCCCGCGAGGCCGGCGGCTGGGACCTTGTGAAGCTGGAAGTGCTGTCCAACACCAAGCACCTGCTGCCTGACATGGAAGAGACCCTTCGGGCGCTGAAGCTGCTGATCGCCGACGGCTTCCAGGTCATGGTCTACTGCACGGACGACCCGGTCTACGCCAAGAAGCTGGAGGAGGCCGGCGCCGCGGCGATCATGCCCGCCGCCTCCCCGATCGGCTCCGGCCGAGGCATCCAGAACTTCCTCAGCCTCGGCCTGATCCTGGAACAGTCCAAGGTGCCGGTGCTCGTGGACGCCGGTGTCGGCACGGCCTCCGACGCGGTCCTGGCCATGGAGGCCGGCTGCGACGCGGTGCTGATGAACACGGCGATCGCCGAGGCCCGGGATCCGTTGCGCATGGCCGTGGCCATGAAGCATGCGGTGATCGCCGGCCGCGAGGCCTTCCTCGCCGGCCGCATGGCCAAGCGCGAATACGCCCAGCGCTCGACGCCGCTGGAAGGCCGCATCTAGCTTCGAAATAATTGGCGCACTACGTGCCAAAACAGTTATGGAAGCGCCAGCCTACGCTGAGAAGGGTGGTCCCATGACCCTGTCCGTCGACGTCTTCTGGTCCTTCCGCAGCCCGTATTCATATCTGGTCACCTCGCGGCTGCGGGCCTTGGCGGAGCGCTACGACGTCGATGTCCGCATGCGGCCCGTCTATCCGCTGGCCGTGCGCTCGGAGGGGTTCTTCACCAAGCAGGACCCGCTCTACATCCCTTACCTGATGCGGGACATCCGACGGCTCGCTGAATATCAGGGCCAGCCCCTGATGTGGCCCAATCCGGATCCGGTGGTGATCGACATGGCGACGCTGAACGGCAAATCCGAACAACCTCACCTCGATCTGCTGATGCCGATGGGCGTCATCGCCGCGCGCAAGCCCCAGGCCCTGGCGTTCTACGACGAGGTCACCCGTTTCGTTTGGGGCGGTGTCGACATGCCCTGGAACGAGGGCGACAAGCTGGCCCGCGCCATCGCCCGCGCTGGCCTGTCGATGGAAGCGCTCCAGGCCGAGGCCGCGCCGTTGGCCGAGGAGATCGAGGCCGAGATTCAGGCGAACCAGGAGGCCCATCGCGCTTCCGGCCACTGGGGCGTGCCGACCATGGTCTTCGAGGGTGAGCCCTTCTTCGGCCAGGACCGCTTCGACCTCCTGGTCTGGCGGCTGAAGCAGAAGGGCCTCGTCGAGCGGACCTAGCTCACCATCGCCAGCGCTGCGTGCCCCATCGAAAGGGCAGGCTGACGCCTATCCTTACCGGTTTCCCGTCCAGCAGAGCCGGCTTGTAGAGAAGGTAGGGCGCGAACCTCAGGGTCATCTGGCCGAGGCCCATGCCTTCCGGGCTCTGGAACACCACCTTGCAGTCGTAGAGCGTGCCCTGCAGTCCGAGCAGGCAGTTCATT
Organism: uncultured Phenylobacterium sp.; assembly: GCA_945952355.1. GTDB lineage: Bacteria > Pseudomonadota > Alphaproteobacteria > Caulobacterales > Caulobacteraceae > Phenylobacterium. The sequence continues at coordinate 2,750 of CAMFIW010000281.1, forward strand.
ACCACCACGCCCGGTTGGCCTGAGCGCCAAAATCGCGGGCTTGCGGTAGTCGCGAAGTCTCCCGCCTTGGGCTCCACACGCCACGCCGGCCGCGTGTCGGGAACCGGCCAGCTCGCATCGATCAGCACCGAGGCGTCGGCGGGGCGCCCACTCTCGGCGGCCGGCGCGAGGCGGTAGTGGCTGGCGAGCGAGAGCAAGGCGTCGCCGAACCCGGCCCGCGCCGGGCGTTCGACCACGACCTGGCAATCCGACAGCGCCCCGGTGAGGTCGACCTTGCAGCGAGCCAAGGCGTCACCCTCCAGCTTCCGCGCCGCGGCGGACTTCGGCCAGGCGGCCATCAGTTCCTCGCGCGTCGGAACCTGGGCGGTTTCGTCGTCGAACGGCGCGGTGAAGCCGGCGGGCGCCCAGCCGCGGATCTCCTGGGCGCAGGCGGGCAGGGGCCCCAGCATCGCGACCAAGGCCAGACCGATCCATCTCATCCTGTCGCCCCTTCCGCGCGAATGCGTCCCCACTGCTCGCTTGGCGCGATTTGGCGCGCGGAGGCAAGGAAATCCCTGGCGGCGCCGCTGCGGAACAGGGCTAGATTCCCGTCCATCACAGGGGAGCACGCCACCATGGCGCAGGCCAACGGACGCCAGTCGATCTTCATAACCGGGGCCGCCTCGGGCATGGGGCGGGAAACCGCGCGGCTGTTCCATTCCAAGGGCTGGTTCGTTGGCGGCTATGACGTGAACGCTGAGGGCCTGGCTTCCCTGCACGACGAACTGGGGGCCGACAATTGCGTGGTCCGCAGGCTCGACGTCACCGATCGCGACGACTACCGCTCCGCGCTCGCCGAGTTCGGCCGGGCGACAGGCGGCAGGATGGATATTCTCTACAACAACGCCGGGATCGGCCGAGGCGGTCCCTTCGCCGACCAGCCGTTCGAGGACGTCCTGGCCCTGGTGCAGGTCAATTTCGTCGGCGTCCTGATTGGCATCCACGAAGCGGTCGGTCTGCTGAAGGCGACGCCCAATTCGATGTGCTTCACCACCTCGTCGTCCTCGGCCACCTTCGGCATGGCTGGGATCGCAGTCTATTCGGCCACCAAGCACGCAGTGAAGGGCCTGACCGAGGCGCTGGCCGTGGAGTTCAAGGCCTATGGGGTTCGCGTGGCCGACGTGCTGCCTGGCCTGATCGACACCCCGATCCTGCCGCCCGGCGCCGCGGCGAACGCGCCCAAGGAGGGCATGTTCCGCTCCATCCCACCCATGGAGGTCGCCAAAGTGGTCTGGGAAGCCTACGGCTCCGACAAACTGCACTGGTACGTGCCGCCGGAACTGGTCGAGCTCGACAAGGCTGCGACGCTGACGCCGGAGGCCGTCCGCGACCAGATGGCCGCGGGGGGCCTGTTCTCCGGGAACAGCCTCGCAGACGACGCTTAGGCGGGCGCTTTCAGGCGCTCGATATCGGCCTCGGGCGAGACGCCGATGGCCTGCATCAGCGGCGCGCGGTCGGGCCCCGGCTTCGGCGGATAGGCCTCGGCGTTCGCCGCCCTGCCGCGCGCCCAGTAGCGCAGGACCTTGGCGAAGTTGGCCGGCTTGCGCAGCCAGGCCGAGGGATGCTCCAGCATATGGAAGCCGCGCATGGCGGCGCGTAGCAGGTCCGGGTCGGAACGGATCGCGATATTGACCCCGTCCTCCATGAAGCTCTTCAGCACCTTGCTGCGGAAGCCGGGCTTGTAAGTCGGGGTCAGCATCTGGCGCGCGCGGCGGATGGCGGCGCGGTCCTGGGTCAGCATGGTGTCGTAATAGGGCTTCAGGTCGCGCTTCACCGCCGCATCGAAGGCGAGCGCCCGGGTGGCCGGATCCGGCGAGGCGCGCAGGGCGTCGCGCAACAGGTAACCGCCCACCGCGGCGAACGAACAGCCTCGGCCATAGAGCGGATTGGTCCGCACCAGGCTGTCGCCCAGGGCGAAGAAGTTGAGCACCACCGGTGCGCCGTCGACCACATAGTCGCGCCAGCGGCTGTGCAGGTCGCCCATGCCGAACACGCGGCTGACGCCCTCGGTGCGCTCGGGGTCGAGCCAGGCGACCAGGCCCGGCATCTGGCGGCAGACCGCGTCGAAGGTCTCCGGCGAGACGATCGCCTTGCGCATCTCCAGCTCGATCTCGGGCACGCAGAGCGT
>CAMFIW010000282.1 GCA_945952355.1 uncultured Phenylobacterium sp.
CGCACATGCTGGAGCGCCAGGCGCCCGGGCGGATCATCACCATCTTCTCCGACGCCGGCCGCTGGGGCGACGCCAACATGGAAATCTACGCCGCCTCGAAGGCCGGCGCGGCGGGCTTCATGCGTTCGGTGGCCCGCACGCTGGGCCGCTACGGCATCACCGCCAACTCGATCGCCATCGCGCTGACCGCCACCCCGGCCGTGCAGCGCACGCTCGAGGGCGACCAGGAGCGGCTGAAGCGGCAGCTGGAGAAGTACATCATCCGCCGCCCCGGCCAGCCGGACGACATCGCCAACATGGCGCTGTTCCTAGCCTCGGACGCCTCGAGCTGGATCTCGGGCCAGGTCTATCCGGTGAACGGCGGCTTCACCCTGGCGCTCTGAGCCCGGGGCGCGATAGCGTTGCGCCGTCGATCACCGGCGGCGGAGCGCGGGCCTTGGAGTTCAGGTTCGAGGCGGAGATCATCTACTGGCGGGGGCCGAGCCCCTTCTTCTACGCGCCCTTGCCGCAGACGGAGGCCGAGCGCGTGCGCGGCGTGGCGCGCGCGGTGACCTATGGCTGGGGCGTGATCCCGGTCGAGGCGACGATCAACGGCGCGACCTTCACCACCTCCCTGTTCCCGAAGGACGGGACCTACCTGCTGCCGATCAAGGCGGCGGTGCGGAAGAGGGCCGAGGTCACCGCCGGCGACGTGATCACGGTCGAGATGACGATCGCGGCAAGCGAGCGGTAGAGCGCGGCCCTGCCCCCTCGTCCCGGCGAACGCCGGGGTCCAGATCCTGAAGATCCGAGCTCGTGGCCATTGAACACAGACGTCGCGGAGGCCCGCGGAGGACGCAGAGAGGCCCTGCCCTAGGGCTGGGTCCCGGCTTCGCCGGGAAATGCGGGTCTTGCGGCGAGAGCGGTAGCTCAGCCGCCGAGGGCGTGGACGGCGGCCTTGGCCATCGGCGAGAAGGCCAGGGGGCCGATGGCGACCTCCATCAGCACGATGGCGGCGACGGCCCATCCATAGGCCGGGTGAATGCGGCGTCGCACGACCAGATCGGCGGCGGGGCCCGCGAGCAGGATCAGGTCGTTGACCAGGAACAGGACCAGCGGCGCGAAGGCGCCGAAGCTGTCCATCGGCAGGAAGCGCCCCAGGCCGGGGCCGAGGATCGCCGCGCTGGCGGACATCATCAGGCGCTTGTGCCAGTCGGGGCGATGGCGAAGGCGGATCGCCGCGACGACCAGGCCGCCGAACACCGCCACGTCCATGATGTTCATGACCAGGAAGACGCCCTTCGGGAAGAAGATGGGCACCCGATGATGGCCGATGGAGAACAGGGTCGCGGCGACGCCCATGATCACCATGGCGCCCGCCAGGACCGCGCCGGCGACACCGAGCTGGCGATGGCGGCGGATGTCGCCGGCGGTGACGAGGGCCGGCTGGGCGACCATCAGCACCACCCAGCAGGTGAAGACCGCGCCGTGCAAGTGCAGCAGCAGAGGCAGGCCGGGAGTCGGCGCGAAGTCGCCGGGCACGGTCTGCGAGAAGCCGGCCAGGAAGACCGCCACCATGACGAGAGACCAGACGAGGTAGAAGACACGCCCAACCTCGGCGCGCGGCCGCGCGCCCTCGATCGTCGTCGCCATATGCAATTCCCCCTGCCCTGACGTCAGGGCGAGAGTGCGCGCGATACCGCCGGTTTGGCAATCGAGGATTGCCGGAGGGGGCTGGCGCCGCCTCAGGCGCGCGCCGAAAGCGCCTCCAGGGTGAGCGCCTTGGCCGCGCTGTCCTCGGAGAGGCGGCGGGCGATTTCGCGTACGCCGGGGGGATAGGCCTCGCCGCCGGCGGCGATCTCGTCGGCCAGGCGCTGCGTGGCGAGCAGGCTTGCGGCCAGGGCCTCGACCTGCTCGCGGGCGAGGCCGCGAGCCTCGGCCTGGAGCGCGCGGATGCGGTCGGCGAGCGACGCGGCGGGGGGACGGTTCGTCACGACGCGGAGGGGCGTGGACATCTTGCAAGTTCCCATGGCGCGGCCGGATCGCCGCCATGACGCCGGTATGGCCCCGCTTGGCTGAACGGCCTTTGAGGCGGCCGTTGGCCGCCGTTCATCCGATTTCACCACCCCATCGCCGAGCCTCCAATCGTGGCGATCACGTTGTGTCCTCGCCACAATCGCCCCAGAGCTAGGTCTCGACGCCACCCGGCGATTCGCCGTCTCCGCCCCCGCGGGAGCACTCCTTGTCCAGCTATCCGTTCCGCTCCGGACCCGGCTTCGCCCGCAATCAGTGGTACATCGCCGCGTGGTCGGCGGAGGTCGGCGAGACGCCGCTGACGCGGACGATCCTGGGCGAAGAGGTGGTGCTGTATCGCGGCGGCAGCGGGCGGCCGGCGGCGGTGGCGTCGGTCTGTCCGCACCGGTGGATGCCGCTGGCCGGGGCGCAGGTGGAGGGCGAGGCGATCGTCTGTCCCTATCACGGCGCGCGGTTCGAGGCGGACGGGCGGTGTTCGCGCGCGCCGTCGCAGGAGCGGGTTCCGCCGAGCTTCCGGCTGAAGGCCTATCCCCTGGTCGAGCGCGGGCCCGTGCTGTGGATCTGGCCGGGCGAGGCCGAGCTGGCCGACGCCGGCCTGCTGCCGGACGCGGCCTCGGTGGGCCTGGGCGAGGATGGCGGCTGGGACGTGGAGCTGGTGGCGCCGTTCCAGCTCGCGGCGCGAGCCCAGCTGTTGATCGAGAACCTGTTCGACCAGAGCCATGTGGACTTCGTCCATCCGAGCTCGCTGGGTGGGGCGGTGATGCACGCCCAGGTGCGTGAGGAGGACGTGCTGGACGAGCCCGGCCGGTTCGCGGTGAGCCGCAGGCTGCCGCTGGCGGAGGCCGACGACGGCGCGCGGGCGGTGTTCGAGGGCATGGGCGGCTGGTTCACGGCGCGGCTGCGCTCGGAGCTGCTGGGCGTGTCGCTGGTGAATTCGACGGGCTCGCAGACCTTCAGCGCCGATGCGCCTGAGGGAGAGCTGCGGCTGGTCGGCGAGATGAACTTCCTGCACGGGGTGACGCCGGAGACGGCGACCACGACCCACTACTTCACCGCCGCGACCCGCAATTTCGCGCGCGGCGATCGGGGCTTCACCGCCGCCCTGATGCAGCGCAACGCCCAGGTCGTGCGCGAGGACGTGGCGATCCTGGAGGCCATCGAAACGCGGATCGACCAGGTGGGCGACCCCCGCGCAGAGGTGAGCTTCGCCTCCGACGTGGCCGCGGCCCTGGTGCGCCGGCGAATGGAGAAGCTGATCGCCGCCGAGCAGTCCGGGCGCCCGCCCGCTGCGCACTAGCCGACCGCGGGCGCCGCAAACAAGGACGGTTGCATGAAGGCCGGCGCGCCCGCGTGGTCGCGGGGCGACTCCCGCCCAAGCCTTGCCTAGCCCTGTCGCAGGTCAGGGCGCGGGGAGAGCGGGATGGAGCGCGGGGTGACGACGCGGCGGCAGTTGCTGTCGGCCATGGGCATGCTGGGCGGGACGGCGGCGCTGTACCTGTCGATGACCAGCCTGGGGCATGCGAGCGAGACCCAGTTCGCCGGGCCGCCCGGCCTGTCGGGCGCGCGCAAGGGGGCGAGCGTGATCGTGCTGGGCGCGGGCCTGGCCGGGATGCTGGCGGCCTACGAACTGCGCAAGGCCGGCTATTCGGTGAAGATCCTGGAATACCAGGCGCGCGCCGGCGGGCGGAACTGGTCGCTGCGCGGCGGCGACACCTATACCGAGCTGGGCGGAGCGACCCAGAACGTCGCCTTCCAGCCGGGCAACTACCTGAACCCCGGCCCCTGGCGCATCCCGCACCACCACCGCACCCTGCTGCACTACTGCAAGGCGTTCGGCGTGACGCTGGAGCCGTTCATCCAGTTCAACCACAACACCTTCGTCCACTCGTCCCAGGCGTTCGGCGGCAAGCCTGTGCGGTTCAACGCGGCGGCGGCGGACTTCGAGGGCAACATCGCCGAGCTGCTGGCCAAGTCGATCAACCAGAAGGCCCTGGACGAGGCGGTGACCGCCGAGGATCGCGAGCGGCTGCTGGAGGCCCTGCGCGGCTGGGGCATGCTGGACAAGGACTTCAAGTACACGGCGGGCCTGCGCTCGGCCTCGCACCGCGGCTATGACCGGCCGCCGGGCGGCGGGGTGAACGGGGCGCCGATCCCGTCCGCGCTCTACAACCTGCACGACGTGCTGGACCCGCAGGTCTGGACCTCGATGGCGTTCTTCATGAACCACGAGATGCAGACCACCATGTTCCAGCCGGTGGGCGGCATGGACATGATCGGCAAGGCCTTCGCCAAGCAGATCGAAGGGCTGGTGACCCAAAACGCCAAGGTCACCAAGATCGCCCAGGACGCCAAGGGCGTGACCGTCAGCTACCAGGACACCCAGACGGGCGTCGCCAAGACCGAGAAGGCCGACTGGTGCGTCTGCACCATCCCGCTGTCGGTGCTGTCGCAGATCGATACTCAGCTCACGGACGAAATGAAGGCCGCCATCCAGGCGGTGCCCTATTCCGGCCAGGTGAAGATCGGGCTGGAGATGAAGCGGCGCTTCTGGGAGGAGGACGACTACATCTATGGCGGCCACAGCTTCACCGACCAGGAGATCGGGCTGGTCTCCTATCCGAACAACAACCTGTTCAAGGACGGGCCGGCGGTTCTGCTGGGAGCCTTCGCCCGCGATCTGGGGGCCTTCCGCCTGGCGGGCATGACCCCGGAGCAGCGGATCGAGGCGGCGCTCGCCCAGGGCTCGGTGTTCCACCCGGAGAGCTATCGCAAGGAGTTCCTGAGCGGCGCCTCGGTGGCGTGGAGCCGGGTGCCCTGGACGCTGGGCTGCTGCGCCCGCTGGAACGAGGACACCCGCAAGGAGCACTACTAGACCCGGGTGGCCATGGACCGGCGG
>CAMFIW010000283.1 GCA_945952355.1 uncultured Phenylobacterium sp.
GATGGGAGGTGTCGCATGAGATGGCACCCCCCCGGCTACGGCGGCCGACGCCGGGATCCCGAACAGGTCAAGCGCGAGGGCTGGCACGAACAGGGTGTCCTTGCGGTCTCCGCCGATGACGACCGCCTCACCTGGCCCGAGCGTGAACTGGTCCGCCAGCTCGGCGAAAAGCTCTACGGCCCGCGCCCTTCCGACAGGGAGGCGCGCCATGGCTGATCGCGAATGGACCGCCGACTGCGTCGCCGATCATTTCGAGGAGGCATTCCGCACCCTGCGCAAGCTGCCGCCGGTGAAGGCGCAGGGCTACTTCAACACCTGGCCCGACATCGTGCGCACCAGCCGCGAGATCGCCGCGATGGAGCCGCAGCCGATGCGGGTGTGGCCCTCGGCCGCCGCGATCACTCGGCTCGAGCAGACCTTCGACTGGGTGCTCTGGATCGAGGAGGCGGAGCGCAAGCTGGTCTGGTCGCGTGCGGCCCGGGTGCCATGGAAGCAGATCAGCGGGGAACTCGGCTGCGACCGCACGACTGCATGGCGGCGTTGGCAGCTGGCGCTGACCAAAATCGCTGCACGGCTGAATGCGCAGTGACACCAATGTGTTGCAACACTTTTCCCTTCGACATCTGCAACAGATCCATGCTATTCCGAAGGCAAGATGGGGAGAGTGCGCTGGAAAGCTCGCTCTCCCTTTCGCGTTGACGGGGGTCTTCTGGACCCCGGTATCCAGCGAGGGTCTGGCCGGGGTCCAGCCCACGGCAGTTTCCGGTTCCTTCCTGGCGACATTCGTATGCTGGCGGGCGAAGCGCGGCACATCGCTAGCGACAGGGCCGGATTTTTGGGAAGCCACCTGGAAGCCGGATCCATCTGACCCCGCGCAAACCCCAATAAACGCTGGCCTTTGGACTGGATACCCTGGACGCCGTTGGATCCTTCGTGGAGTCCAGTTCGGCGTCCAGTGTCCGGAATCCGGCCAGCATCCACCATCAAATCGGAACCCACCCGACCATGACGCTGAGCTTTGCCCCCGAGCGGATCGAGATGTGGCCGCTGTCGCGCCTGCAGCCCTACGCCCGCAATGCCAAGGCGCATGGCGCGGACCAGGTCGCGAAGATCGCCGCCAGCATGGCCGAGTTCGGGTGGACCGTGCCTTGCCTCGTCGCCGAGGACGGCGAACTGATCGCGGGGCATGGGCGCGTCCTGGCCGCGTCGCAGCTGGGGCTGCTTGAGGCCCCGGTGATCGTGCTGGGGCATCTGACCGAGGCACAGCGCCGGGCCTACAGGATCGCCGACAACAAGCTGACGGAACTCGGCACCTGGGATGAGGCGCTGTTGTCGGCCGAACTGAACGACCTGCTGGCCGAGGATTTCGACCTGTCCCTGGTCGGCTTCTCGGACGGCGAGTTGGACAAGCTGCTGGCCTTCGTGCCGGAGGGGGACGGTGAAGAAGGTGCCGCTGGGGGCTCGGTGCCGCCGGTGACCATCCCTGAACCGCCGCGCAATCCGGCGTCCCGCACTGGCGATCTCTGGATCCTCGGCGACCACCGTCTGCTGTGCGGTGACAGCACCAGCGCTGCCGATGTGCGCCGCCTGATGAACGGCGAGCGGGCGATCCTGTTCGCGACCGACCCGCCGTATCTGGTGGACTACGACGGCTCGAACCATCCGACCCGCAACAAGGATTGGTCGGCGTCCTACGGCACGACCTGGGACGACAGTTCGCAGGGCGCGGAACTCTACGACGGCTTCATCGCCGCGGCAGTTGCGGAGGCCATCACTGAGGACGCCGCGTGGTATTGCTGGCACGCTTCGCGCCGCCAGGCGATGCTCGAGGCCTGCTGGGAGAAGGCGGGCGCTTTCGTCCACCAGCAGATCATCTGGGTGAAGGACCGCGGGGTTCTGACCCGGTCGCATTACCTCTGGAAGCACGAGCCCTGCTTCATGGGCTGGCGTCGCCCGAACCGACCGCCGAAGGTCGCCGAGCAGACGCTGCCCTCGACCTGGGAGATGCCCAGCTTCGCCAAGGACGACCGGCCCGACCATCCGACGCCGAAACCGCTCGACGCCTTCGGGATCCCGATGCGCCAGCATGTGGCCCGTGGCGGCCTCTGCTACGAGCCGTTCTCCGGCTCTGGTTCGCAGATCATGGCAGGCGAGGCCAACGGCCGCCGGGTCTACGCGATGGAAATCAGCCCCGCCTATGTCGATGTGGCCGTCGAACGCTGGCAGGCCGAAACCGGCAAGGACGCCATCCTCAACGGCGACGGCCGGACCTTCGCGCAGGTGAGAACCGAGCGGCTGGGCGACGATGCCGACGCCCCGGCCGATCCTTCGGACACGGACGGCACCCCCAAATCCGCGCTCAAGCGCAAGACCGCAGCGTGACATGCATGACCTGGCTTTACCTTCCTCCGGACGCGCTTCCGGAGCCGGAGACGCATGCCTTTTCGGCCTCTCCCTCTGCTCCGGCGCAGGCGGTCTCGACCTCGGTCTTGCCATCGCCATCCCCGGATATCGTGCTGTGGGCCATGTCGAACGGGAAACCTACGCCGCAGCCACTCTCGTGGCGCGGATGGAAGACGCGTCCCTGGATCAGGCTGTTATCTGGGACGATGTTGCCACCTTCGACGGCCGCCCATGGCGCGGCGCGGTGGACATCCTCACTGCGGGCTATCCGTGCCAGCCGTTCTCCGTCGCGGGCAGGCGCCGGGGTGCCGACGACCCGCGCCACCTCTGGCCCCATGTCGCCCGGATCATCTGCGAGGTCGAGCCGCCCTTCGTGTTCCTCGAGAATGTCGCCCATCATCTCCGCCTCGGATTCCCCGAAGTCGCCGCAGGACTGGTCGGCATGGGCTACCGCCTTGCGGCAGGCCTGTTCACGGCGGCGGAAGTCGGCGCGCCCCACAAGCGCGAGCGGCTGTTCATCCTCGCAATCCGTGAAGGGGACGAGCTGGCCGACCCCGCGCGCCTGCTCTGGCACCCGGTCGAGTGGCGGGAACCGGACGGAACTGCTGCGGCTCTGGCCGACGCCCCGTGCCAGCGCCAACGAGAACCGGCAGACCAAGCCGACGCCCTCGCAGGCGGCAGGCGAGCATGGGATGAACCTCGCAACCACGGCCGCGCTCTGGCCGACGCCGATGGCGAACGACGGGTGCAAGCCGAGCGCAGGGAACCGCCGGTCGGCCGATCTAACCCATTCGGCTGGGATGTGGATGACGCCGACGGCGCGGGATCACAAGGACGGGGCGACGAGCTTGGCGAACACGCCTGTGAACGGCCTGCTTGGCCGCCAGGTCCTGGTGACGCCGATGGCTGGGAGCGATACCTGCGATGTGCGCCGGACCTTGAACCCGCTGTTCGTCGAGGCGCTGATGGGCTGGCCCACCGGGTGGACCGGCTTCGGCTCTGTGGAAACGGCGTGGTCCCGCTGGTTGCGGCGCATGCGCTGCGAACTCTGGCGGCTGAATTACTGGCGGATGGATGAGGCAGCGGCATGAGTCAATCCCGCCTCATGTCGCTGGTCGAAGCAGTCGCCAACGTGATTGTCGGCTATGGCGTCGCGGTCGTCACGCAGATCCTGATCTTCCCGGTCTTCGGGCTGCACACGACCCTGGCGCAGAACCTCAAGGTGGGCGCGGTTTTCACCGTGGTCAGCATCGCGCGATCCTACCTCCTGCGGCGGCTGTTCGAGCAGCTTCGTTGACTCGATGTAGGACGATCACTTATCCTGTTCATGCTGCGAATTCGGCTTCGGCCGACTTGAGTAAGCCGGAGGCTACTCTGACCTGAGGTCTTTTCCTGCAGGTTTCGCGGTCCGGCATGCGGAGCCACGGATCACGGGGCCTCGCGCGAGCAGGAGCTTCCAGCCGGGGAGCGTCCGTCACGGGCGTCGCGCATTCGCTTCTCATGAAGTCGAATGGAGGAACCCGTGCTATGGGATCACTGAAACTTATACGTCGAAGGAAGATGATTTCCCAAGGTGGCCGCTGCTACTATTGCGGCCTGCCGATGTGGGACGATGCTGCCGACAAAACATCCTCGCAACGAAACCGTCTCGCGAGGCGAATGCCAAAGGCCCTACGTTGCACAGCCGAGCACTTACACGCCCGGTCAGATGGAGGTCGCGACACTGATGAAAACATAGTTGCGGCCTGCTGGTACTGCAATAACCAGCGCCACAGGCGGAAATGCCCACACTCGCCCGAAGAGCATCGCCTGTACGTCCAGAAGCGCATGGCAGCGGGAAAGTGGCTTTGGGCGCAGGTGTCATCCGTCGGTCTAACCGCGACTTTGACGAGACCATCGTAGGCAAAGGCCGCCGTCCGTTTCGGGCGGCGGCGTAGCCTCTCGGCGTGTGGTCAGGCGGCGGGGAGACGATAGACCCGCCCGCGGTTCTCGACCTTTTCCGAGGTCACTTCGAGGCCGAGCTTCTTCTTCAGCGCCCCGGCCATCGCTCCGCGCACCGTGTGCGACTGCCAGCCTGTCGCCTCGGTGATTTCCTCTATGGTCGCGCCCTCGGGCGCACGCAGCATGGCGATCAGCGTGGACTGCTTGGTCCCCTCGCGCGGCGTGCGCGCCATGGGTGCGGCTTGGGGTTCGGTCGCGGTATCCGGCGCGGGCGTGTCGCTCGGCGCGTCGTTGGCGCCCGTGGGCGCGGTGTTCGCGTCCTCGGGCTCGATGCCGATGGCGGCAAGCCCCGCTTCGGCGGCGACCAGCGTGGTGCCGTGGCCGCCGCCGGTTTCACGCCAGATGGGCTCGCCCTTGCGCGTGTCGGCGTCGACCTCCTGCAGGAGGCCCTTGGCGATCATCGCGCCGACCACCTTGGCGGCGGCACCGCCACGCAGGCTCTGGGGCAGCGGCAAGGCGATGCGCTCGGGCCGCCGGGCGGCGGCGCTCAGGATCAGAACTTGGG
>CAMFIW010000284.1 GCA_945952355.1 uncultured Phenylobacterium sp.
AGACCCCCGAACTCGACGACGCGGCCGACGAACCCATCCTGTCGAGCGACGACGACGATGAGGACGGCGAGCCCGGTGGCGGCGCGCCCGAGGACGACCTGGCCGGCTTCCAGGAAGACGACGAGCTCGAGGAAGAAGACGAGAGCGACGACGTGCCGTTCCTGGAAGAGGACGAGGACGACGATTTCGACGATACCGAGATCGACGGACTGCCCGGCGAAGGCGACTCCGACGACTGACGAAAACCGTGCGACAAGCCCGCCCGCATTTTTCCTGCGGGCGGGCTTGATCGTTGCGAACTGTCAGACTAGGTTCCGCGCCTCTTCGGGGCGGGGGTCGCAAGGCCCGAACCCGGAGACCCGAGACCTCGGGGCTATAGCTCAGTTGGTAGAGCGCTTGAATGGCATTCAAGAGGTCAGGAGTTCGACTCTCCTTAGCTCCACCATGAGGGCCCGCCGGTAACTCCGGCGGGCCTTCGCCTCTTCCGGGCCGACCGATTTGGTCATCCGAGGCGTCGATTCCCCGTGGGCGAGTTCGAGGTAGCTCAGGAACACTACGGTGCTCAACGCGATCATGAGCGACAGGACGATCTATGAGTGGGGCGTCGCGCCGGTGGCGCGCAAACCCTTCGCCGTCACGACCCCTGATGCGGCGGCGTCAACCGAATCAGACCCAGCTTGGCTAGCAGCATGATGGCGGCGACGCGGCCGGGGCTGCCGGAGCCCAGGGCGGCAACGGCCTCACCCACCGTGGCCGCGCCGCCGAGGATAACAGCGTGCAAGGCCTCGATGTCGTCGCGCGGGACGGCGTCCGGCGCGACGACATAGTCGATCACCGTAAGGGCGAGCAGGTCAGCGAGAGCGGACGTGCTGTCGGGCGCCGGCGCGACGCCCCATGAGGCGCTCATTGTGGCCGAGCCGAAGCCCTCGAACAGCGTGAAGGGGTCGGGCCGATTGGGCCAGCGGGCCGCGGGCGCCGAAGCCGGTCGGATCGCTTCCAGCTCTCCGACCAGACCGTTGAACTGGTCGAGCACGACGCTCCAGTCGAACAGAGCCTTGGCTCGCGCCCGGCCCGCCGCGCCCAGGCGCGCCCGTAGGCCGGGATCGGTCGCCAGGGCGACCATGCGCTCGGCCAACGGCGCGATATCGACCGACGTGGCCATGCTGGTGCGGCTAAGATAGCGATCGTAGCTCTCGATACCGGCGGCATGCCGCGCCGCCATCTCCCGGCCAGCGCCCTCCGGCGGCATCAACACCGGGACTCGGTAGCCGTCGACACCATCGCGAACGGTGTCCTTGTAGCCATCCCAGTCGCTGACCAGGACGGGCAGTCCCGCGGCCATGGCCTCGACCGGCGTCAGGCCGAACGTCTCCTGGATATTGTCGGACAGCGAGGTGAACACGTCGGTCGCCAGCCAAGCGTTCCGGTATGCGTCGGAATCGTCGCCGGGAGCATGGATGAAGCGCACGGACGGGGCCATCACCCGCCGGGCCTTCTCGAACGCGTCAGCAATGTACTCGTTCGGGTACTGGCCCGCCTCGATGCAGACGATCGGCCGGCCCGCGCGGCGGGCCGCCTGTTCGGCCGCGAGGTAGAGCGGCGCGGGATGGGCCTTGGCGTGAAAGGCGAGGCGCCCCGCGAACAGGAAGACCACGTCGTCGGGGCCGAGTCCGAACGCCTGCCGCGCCATGGCGACGGCTTCCGGGGAGCGGTCGAGCGCATCCGTGTCGACGCCGAGCGGAATGATCGGCAGCATGGGCGCGCTGAATCGGGTCGCGCCCCAGTGAGCGGCCATCCAGTCACGCATGTCGGCCTGGATTCGGCCGACCACCGTCCGCGCGGCCCGGGACGTGCAGATCAAGGCGTCCCAAGACTGGAACGGCGCCGCGACCATCTGGGCGACGAGGTCCATGGCCTGGTTGGACGACAGCGTATGGGTCAGTCCGATCAAGCTGTGGTTCGCAGGGCTGCCGAGGTTTCGCGTGTGGGCCATGCCGCTGGAGATCGGAGCGGCGGTATAGACCGCGCCCAGTTCCGCCAGCCCCCGATAGTTGAGCGGCGATCGCCAATTGACCGTGCCCCGGAAGCCGTCGCCGCGGAGCTGGCGCAGCATGGTCCGCGCCAGGTCGTGCGACCGTGCCATGGCGGAGATTTCGGCGTCCCCCCACTTGCGGGCGACGGCCTTCATGAAGGCCTTGCCGCTCGCCTGGCGGCCCATGAGCTTCTGCTCGGTCGAGAATGCATCGGTCTCGTAGTGGATGGCGAACTTCGGCGCGGTCATGGGATCCCGGGAGGCTGGCGACGCCGCCCGATTAGCACAAGGCGTCGTCCTCGAAAGCCTCAAGCCGCGCGACCAGTTGCGAGGCGACCGCCCGGTCACCATATAGCGGGCATCCGGCGGATCGCGCCGATCCCGGGCGATCCGCCGGAGAGTCGCTTATCGCGAGGACTCCGAATGAACAGGTCGATCGTCTTCGACAGCCCCTTCCTGCTCGGCTTCGAGCACACCCGCAGCCTGATCGAGCGCGCCGCCAAGGCCGCCTCGGAAGGCTATCCTCCCTACAATGTCGAGGATCGCGGGGACGGCGCCCTTCGCATCACCCTGGCGGTCGCCGGCTTCACGCCCGAGACCCTGCAGGTGACGCTCGAGGACCGCCAGCTCACCATCGCCGGGCGGCGTGAGGACGCCGGCAAGGGCGAAGAGGCCTATCTCCATCGTGGAATCGCCGCGCGCGGCTTCGTACGCAGCTTCGTCCTGGCGGACGGCGTGGAGGTCGACCGGGCCCTTCTCGAGCACGGCCTCTTGCACATCGATCTGTCACGGCCGCAGCCGGAACGACAAGTGAAGCAAATCCCCATTCAGACGGCCGGCTGAACCCAGCGGCGTCGCGGGGCGTTAGGAATTCAAGGAGGTGGTCATGATGACGCCTATTCTCACCACGGAAGCTTTCGCCGCCCTGGGCGGCCCGGATTTGGTCTATGTGCGCCCGATCAAGGCCGCCGAGATCATCGCGTCCACGCCGGCGGCGCAGATCCAGGGTTTCCAGCTCGATCCCGAACAGACCCTCTATGCGGTCCACCGCGCCGACGGCGAGCGCCTGGCGGTCATGACCGACCGGGATTCGGCGGTCGCCGCCGCCCTGGCTCACGAACTCGCGCCGGTCTCGGTGCACTGACCGTAGGGCCCACTCACGGCGACTAGGGTACGTCGGCGGCCGCCCTTGGCGCCGACCATCCAGGCAAACCCCGAAGATCCTACAATACGAAGCTCCCCATCGGCCGCGCGAGCGGTCGCTGGGCGGGGCTCGCCATTTGACGTGCGCCCTGCATCCGCCGGGCAGCGCGGGTAGATTCTAGGCGGCGGTCGACTTCACATCCTGCGCGAGCAGGACATGGATGGCGTCGACCGTCCGGGCCTGGCGGAGCTGTTCGCGCAAGTCGCCCTGGCGCAGCAGGCGCGAAACGCGGGCCAGGGCCCGCAGATGCTCGGATCCGGCCTCAGCCGGCGAAAACAGCGCGAAGAACAGGTCGACCGGCTGGTCGTCGATCGCCCCGAAATCCACCGGATGTTCCAGGCGCACGAACACGGCGCGCATGCGCTCCAGGCCTTCCAGCCGGGCATGCGGCACGGCGACGCCATAGCCGACGCCGGTCGAGCCGGCCTGTTCGCGCTCGGCCAAGGCGTCGAGCACCTCGCCGGACTCCAGCCCGAAATTGCGCGCGGCGATATCGGCGATCACGGCCAGGACCTGGCGCTTGTTCGGCGCGCTCGCGCGCGGCGCGATCGCCGCGCGGTCCAGAATCTCACCCATCAACATCTTAGTCTCGTGACGCCCAATCCAACTCGTCGGTCTCACCCCACGACCGCCCGAGACGCTGAAAGCGGAACCCTAGGCTGAGGTTCCGTTGACCGCGTTCCCGTCCGGAGATTTCGTGCGTTCCGGGTCGATCCAGCCGATATTCCCATCTGGGCGGCGGTAGACCACGGACAACCCACCGTGAGCGGCGTTCCTAAACACGATTGTTTGAGATTCCGTCAAGTCCAACTCCATGACCGCCATCGAAACGGTCATCGCGCGGATCTGCTTTTCCGTTTCCGCGATGACCATCGCGGACGGCACATGGCTGGCGGCCTGTGACGATTCGTCGTCCCAGACATCGTCATCATCCTCGTCGGGGGCGCGGATCACGAAATAGGAAGCCGTTTCCGCCTGCCTGGCGTTGGCCGCCGCAGAATGGCTCTTCAACCGGCGCTTGTAGCGGCGGATCCGAGTCTCGATCTTCGCAAGGGCGGCGTCGAAGGCGCCGTGCGCGTCCGCGCCCAGGCCGTGACTTTGCAGCGCCTGGCCGGAGGCCAGCTTCACCGCGCAATCGACTCGGAAGGAGTGGCCGTCACGGCTGACCACGACATCG
Source organism: uncultured Phenylobacterium sp. (assembly GCA_945952355.1). Taxonomy (GTDB): domain Bacteria; phylum Pseudomonadota; class Alphaproteobacteria; order Caulobacterales; family Caulobacteraceae; genus Phenylobacterium. The sequence goes on from CAMFIW010000284.1 coordinate 4,414, forward strand.
GCGTCGCCGCCACGGTCGAAGTACTTGCCGATGGAGCCGGTGATTTCGTCGGTGACCCGCTCACGCAGGGCCTCCCCGACGGCGACATGCTTGCCGGAGACCAAGACTTGCATGGGAAGACAACGCGCTTCTCCCGTTCTGGTGTCAAGCGAAGCCGCACGACGCGCGAAGTCGTGATTCGAAGGCGCCGGTTGCCTGGGCGCTTGGGCTCGGCTATGGGGGCGCCATGCTGCGGCTCGCGACCATTATTCGCACGATGAAAACCACCAGCCTCGCGGGGCTTGGGGGTTCGCGTCGGCACGCCGGCTAGCACCCCCGAAGACCCCGCCGGTTCGGACGGGGTCGCAAACCAAGCCTGACAGCGCCCTCGAACGACCGGCTCCCCAACCTGGAGAGCCTTGATCATGTCGTCCGTCGAAACCCTGCAAGCCCGACCGGCCCCGAGCGCCCGCCGCCGCGCCTACAATGTCGCCATCGTGGGCGCC
>CAMFIW010000285.1 GCA_945952355.1 uncultured Phenylobacterium sp.
GGCCGCATCCGACCACATCGTCCCGATCGCCCGCACATAGTCCCCGGGATCGGCGTCGAGTGGCAGGAGCAGGCCGTTTTCGCCATCGCGGACGATCGTCCCCACCCCGCCAGTGTCCGCACCGATCGGCGGCAGGCCGAAGGCGCAAGCCTCACAATAGGCCAGGCCATAGGCTTCCTGGCGACTCGGCATGATGAAGAACGAACTGTCCCGGAACAGGGCCTCCAGCCGGGCCGCCTGCTCAGGGTCCGACTTGTCGAGACGCCCATGGACGATCACGCCCTCGACGCCTTGGGCCTGCGGCGGCGAGCAGCCGGCGATATGCAGCTCGGCGTCGCCGAACCGTTCGCGCAAACCCTTGAAAACTTCGAGCACCAGGTCGCCTCCCTTGCGCGCCCAGTCATAGCCGACGAACAGTAGCTTCAGCGGACCGCTGTTGGGTCGCAGCGCGCCCGACGCCGGATCGAGGTCGAAGTTGGCCCCGAACGGGACGACGCGGAAGCGATCCTGGGACTGGCCGTAGTAGGTCGCGGCCGTCCGCACCGCCCATTCCGAGCTGAGGCAAAGGCTCGCCCGCGTAGCGAGCAGAGCTCGCTGCTGGTTGTCGCCGTTGCGGCGCGCGCGCGGGCTGAGCTGCGAGAATTGCGGATAGTAGTCGACGATGTTGGCGAAGAAGCCGTCGGAGCAATAGACCGTCGGGTAGCGTCCGTTCAGGCCGACGATCTTGTGCACCGCGTTTATCGCGACGATGGCGTCGGGCTTCAGGGCGTCGATCCTCGGACGCAGGGTCTGGGCGAAATACTCGGCCACCAGAGGCTCTCGCGTCGGCGACAGGCCGAAACGGCGCAGATGGGCCGCACGTTGCAGAAGCCAGTCGGCCCGCGGCGTGTCGATCACCTCGACGTGCGCGAACCGCCGCCGCAGTTCGCGCAGCGCATAGTAGGGCAGACCGCTCCACGAGGATCGGTCCAGCGGGTTGTCGATGGCGAGGAAACCAAGACGCATGAACGGCTCTGACGCGATGCTAAACGGACGATGTCTCTAACCGGCGGCTGCGACAAATCCGTCCATCCGGCGTTCGGGTGTCGATCCACATGCGTGACAATGACTCGGCCAGCCCGACGCCCTCCACGGCGCCACGTTGCGATAACTCTCACAGATGCGATTCAGTTCATCCCTTGTCCAGCAAGATTGGACTACGGCTCGAGGCGCCATTGAATTCGGCGCCGAACCGGAACAAAGCATGACCTCATGATCCGCATCGGCGTGGATTTCGGCGGCACCAAGATCGAGGCGGCGGCGGTGGGGGGCGGGGGCGGGTTCGTGGCGGGAGGGCGGGGGGCGTCGCCACGCGACTATGAGGCCGGGCTGGAAGCTGTTCGCACCCTGGTCGAGGAGGCCGAGCGCCAGGCCGGCGTGCGGGCGGCGGCGGTGGGCGTCTGCGGGCCGGGATCGCCCTCTCCGCGCAGCGGGCTGATGCGCAACGCCAACTCCACCGAACTGAACGGCCGTCCCTTCCCGGCCGACCTCGCGCGCGCCCTCGGCCGCCCCGTACGATACGCCAACGACGCCAACTGCCTGGCGCTGTCGGAGGCGACCGACGGCGCGGGCCAGGGCGAACGGATCGTGTTCGGCGTCATCCTGGGCACGGGCTGCGGCGCGGGCGTCGTCGTCGACGGCGCCTTGCTGGAAGGCGGCAACGGACTGAGCGGCGAATGGGGGCACTTGCCCCTGCCCTGGCCGCGCGGCGAGGCCGAGCATCCCGGTCCCGCCTGCTGGTGCGGTCGCCGCAACTGCATGGAGCTTTGGGTGTCCGGCACGGGATTCGCCCGCGCCCATGGCGGCGGCGTGGACGCCCAGACCATCGTCGAACGCGCCCGCCAGGGCGAGGCGGAGGCCGGCGCGTCGCTCGACGCCTATGTCGACCGGCTGGCCCGCGGCCTTGCGGTGATCGCCGATGTGCTCGACCCCGACGTGATCGTGTTGGGCGGCGGCATGTCCAATGTGGACGAGCTCTACGAGCGGCTGCCGCCGGCGATCGCCCCGCACGTCTTCACCGACGCCTACGAGGTTCCGGTGCGCCGGGCGCGGCACGGCGATTCCTCCGGAGTGCGCGGCGCCGCCTGGCTGTGGCCGCTGGAGCCGGACCGGTGAGCGCCCTCTGCCGCGACTGCTTCGAGCGCGGCAACTTCTCGCGCCGATGCCCCCGCTGCGCCTCGCCCCGCCTGGCGGTCCATGCCGAACTCGAGACCCTGTCCATCGCCCACATGGACTGCGACGCCTTCTACGCCTCTGTGGAGAAGCGCGATCGGCCGGAGCTGCGCGACCAGGCGGTGATCGTCGGCGGCGGCAAGCGCGGCGTGGTGACGACTTGCTGCTACATCGCCCGCATCAGCGGGGTGCGCTCCGCCATGCCGATGTTCAAGGCCCTGCAGGCCTGTCCGCAAGCGGTGGTGATCAAGCCGGACTTCTCCAAGTACCGGACCGAAAGTCGCCGCATCATGGAGATGGTCCGCGACCTCACGCCCCTCGTGCAGCCCCTGTCGCTCGACGAAGCCTGGATGGACCTCTCGGGCACCGAGCGCCTGCATGGCATGCCGCCCGCCGAGACCCTGGCGCGGCTGCAGGCCCGCATCGAGGCGGAGATCGGCATCACCGTCTCGATCGGCCTGGCGGCCAACAAGTTCCTGGCCAAGATCGCCTCGGACCTCGACAAGCCGCGCGGCTTCTCGGTCATCTGCGGCGGCGAGGCCCAGAGCTTCCTGGCCTCCAGGCCGGTGGGCATCCTGCCGGGCGTCGGGCCGGCCATGGTCTCGTCACTGGAGGCGTTGAACTACCGCACCGTCGGCGACCTCGCCGCCGCCGACCCCAAGGTGCTGGCCACGCGGTTCGGCTCCGGCGGCCTGCGGTTGCACAACCTCGCCCACGGCCGCGACAGCCGCAGCGTCGATCCGGACCAGGTGAGGAAGTCGATCAGCGCCGAGACCACCTTCGAGAACGACCTGAAGACCTTCGCCGACCTCGACGACCGGCTGACCTGGCTGGCGGATAAGGTGGCGCGCCAGTCGCGCAGCGGAAACCTGGCCGGCCGCGTGGTGACCCTGAAGCTGCGGACCAGCGACTTCCGCATCCTGACCCGCCGCAAATCCCTGCCGATGCCCACTCAGACGGCCAAGACCATCCTGGCCGTCGGCCGCGAGTTGCTGACCCAGGAATTGAAGACCGGCGCGCCGGGGCGCCGCTTCCGGCTGATCGGGGTGGGAATCACCGATCTGGCCGAGCCCGGAGCGGTGGAAGCGGACTTTTTCGCCGGCGACGAACGCCGCGCCCTGGTGGGCGAAAAGACGGCAGATGCGATCCGCGCCCGATTCGGCGCGGACGCCGTCACCTCGGCGCGCGCCCTGAAGGCGAAATCTTCGGCTCAGGATTGAAATTCAGGGAGCCGAGGCCCATCTGGGCCGTTGTCCGGGTGGTTATTCCCCAACCATCGGAGCGATCTCGCCCCCAGCGACGATTTCGACCCTTCCAAACCGCCGTCTTTTCCATATCTAATCCATAGGTAGGGCGGCTCCGTGGCCGCTCAGGAGACCTGTTCGATGGCCGAGCGTAAGCAAGGTGATCAGGCGACGGGCGACCGGTCCGCGGTGATCACCCAGACAAAGACGAAGACTCAACGGCCTTCGCTGTACAGGGTGCTGCTCCTGAACGACGACTACACTCCCATGGAGTTCGTGGTCTATGTTCTGGAACAGTACTTCCATAAGTCGCGCGAAGACGCGACCAGGATCATGCTGCACGTCCACCAACATGGGGTCGGCGTCTGCGGCGTGTTCACTTATGAAGTGGCGGAAACGAAGGTGGCTCAGGTCGTTGATACTGCCAGGCGGCATCAGCACCCGCTTCAATGCACCATGGAAAAGGACTAGGCCCCGTTGCCTTCATTCTCGCGCCAACTCGAAGAGTCGCTCCACCGCGCCGTCGCTTTCGCCAACCAGCGCAAGCACGAGTACGCCACTCTGGAGCACCTCCTTCTGTCACTCATCGACGATGAGGACTCCGCAGCCGTCATGCGCGCCTGCGACGTGGACCTCGCGGCGCTGAAGACCACTCTCACCAACTATGTGGACAATGAGCTCCGCTCCCTCGTCGTCGACGACGGCGAGGACGCGAAGCCGACGCCCAGCTTCCAGCGGGTGATCCAGCGGGCGGTGATCCACGTCCAGTCGTCCGGCCGCGAGGAAGTGACCGGGGCGAACGTGCTGGTCGCGATCTTCTCGGAACGGGAGAGCCACGCCGCCTACTTCCTGCAAGAGCAGGACATGACGCGCTACGACGCGGTCAACTACATCGCCCATGGCATCGCCAAGAAGGCCGGCGCCTCGGAGGCCAAGGCCGTCAAGGGCTCGGAAGACGAGGAGAAGCCGTCGGTCAAGACCGGTGGCGAGGCGCTCGACGCCTACTGCGTCAACCTCAACGAGAAGGCCAAGCAGGGTAAGGTCGATCCGCTGATCGGCCGCTCCAGCGAGGTCGAGCGCTGTATCCAGATCCTCTGCCGGCGCACCAAGAACAACCCGCTGCTGGTCGGCGACCCGGGCGTCGGCAAGACCGCCATCGCCGAGGGCCTGGCCCGCAAGATCATCAACGGCCAGGTGCCGGAGGTGCTGTCGGGTTCGACCATCTTCTCGCTCGATATGGGCGCGCTGCTGGCCGGCACCCGCTATCGCGGCGACTTCGAAGAGCGCGTGAAGCAGGTCGTCAAGGAACTGGAGAACCACCCCGACGCGATCCTGTTCATCGACGAGATCCACACGCTGATCGGCGCCGGCGCGACCAGCGGCGGGGCGATGGACGCGTCCAACCTGCTGAAGCCGGCCCTGGCCTCGGGCACCCT
>CAMFIW010000286.1 GCA_945952355.1 uncultured Phenylobacterium sp.
GGATGCAGGCCACGCGCGCGACGCCGCCGCGGACGCCCCGGCCTTCCAGCCAGTCGACGAAACGCCCCGCGGCGGTCATCGGGCCCATGGTGTGGGAGCTGGAGGGGCCTACGCCCAGCTTGAAGAGGTCGAATACGCCGGCGCCTGCCATGAACGCGGGCATAGGCTATCGCGCGCGCTACGCCAAGCCGCCAAGCTGTTGCGTGCGACGCCGGGTAAGAGCGGGCGGCCTTGCCTCCGCCACAGCCGAGCGGCAGACCTGGGCCATGTCCCTCTCGATCCGCCTGGCCACCGAGGCCGACCTGCCCGCCCTGCGCGCCCTGATGGCGCGGTCGATCGACGAGTTGCAGACGGATTTCCTGACGCCGGAGCAGGTCGAGGCTTCGCGGGACATCATGGGTCTCGACACCCAGCTCGTCGCCGATCGGACCTATTTCGTGGTCGAGCAAGGCGGCGCTCTGGCTGGCTGCGGTGGCTGGAGCCGGCGCGCGACCCTGTTCGGCGGCGACCATTCGGCAGGCCGGGACGCCGCTCTGCTGGACCCGGCGACCGAAGCGGCGCGCGTGCGGGCCATGTACACCAGCCCCGACTTCGCCCGCCGCGGCGTGGGCCGGGCGATCATCGCCGCCTGCGAGACGGCCGCGGCGGCGGAAGGCTTCAGCCGTTGCGAAATGGCCGCGACCCTGGCCGGCGAGCCCCTCTACCGAGCCTGCGGCTACGAGGTGATCGAGCCCTTCGACGGCGTGGCCTTCAACGGCGTGCGGGTGCCGTTGAAGCGGATGGGCAAATTCATCGCCAAATGAAAGGAGCCGGGCGTCGCCGCCCGGCTCCGGTCTCTTCCGGCCATGTCCGCCCGGTTCAGAAGGTCCAGGCGATCTTGCCGTAGTAGTAGCCGCCGTTGATGCCGAACGGCGAGAAGGTGGGATACTGGGTGACGTAGGAGTTGCTGTTGGCCTGGAGGTAGTCCTGGCGCAGCAGGGGGTTGATCTTGTTCGGATATTTGTTGAACAGATTGGTCGCGCCGACCGTCACCTTCACCGAGTCGAGGACCTTGTAGCTGACGTCCAGGTCGGTGATCGCCGTCGGCTTGATCGTGGTCTTGTAGTAGACTGCGCCGGTGCGCGAGCCCCACTGCGAGGATTCGCCGTAGAATGACTCCTTCAGGTTCACGCTGAGCTTTTCCCAGATCCACACCGCGCCGGCTGTGATCCGGTACTTGGGCGCCGTGTCTTCCAGGTTGGAGATCGCCGTCTTGTCGAACAGCGAGACCCCCGCGGCCAGGGCGGCCGGCGGCGGCGCGATCTTGGTGACCTTGGTGTCGGTGTAGTTGGCCGTGGCCGACCAGTCGACATGGCCCCAGGCGCCGTAGTCCGCGCTGTAGGTGACGACGAAGTCGGCGCCCTTGGTTCGGGTGTTCAGGCCGTTGGTGAAGATGTTGATCCCTGTCTGGGTGACGGTGGGATCAAGCACGTTGCCGTTGGCGATGATCGCGGCCAGGACCGCCGGCGAGTTTATCGCCCCGCCCGTACCGAACAGCGAGCCGGACCCGACGATGCGGTCCTCGATCTTGATCTCGTAGATGTCGAGGGTCGCGGTGAGGCCGCCCATCGGGTGGGCGACGAAGCCGATCGAGTAGTTGTCGGACTTCTCGGGCTTCAAGCCGTTGACGCCCACCAGCTTGGCGGCCGCCGAGTTGGGTGGCAGCTGCACGAAGGCCGAGGTCGGCGAGACGTTGGTGGCCGAGTAGAACTCTTCCGCCAGGGTGGGCGCGCGGAAGCCGCTGGAGATCGTGCCTCGCACCGCGAAGGCCGGCGAGAAGTCGTAGCGGCCGGTCAGTTTGGCCACGGTGGTGTCGCCGAAGTCGCTGAACTTCTCGTAGCGCACGGCGCCGTCGACCTGCAGGGCTTCGACCGGCTTGACCGCGAGGTCGATGTAGATGGCCTTGTTGTTGCGCTCGTGGCTTCCGGCGTCGGTCAGCGAGAAACCGGGATAGGACTGGCTGCCTTCCTTGTAGCGCGAGGCCGGGTCGCCCGCCTTGATCTCGAAGGTGTCCTTCCGGTACTCGACGCCCGCCGCGAAGGTGAGCGGCGAGGCCATGCCGACATCGAAGTCGTGGGTGATGTCGAGGGTGGTCGACCACTGGCTTCCGATAAAGTCGCCGGCATGGAAGTCGGTGGGCGAGAAGCCGCTGGAGGTCGCCGTCGAGGTGTCGATGTACAGCGAGCGGTTCTGGCTATCGAGGGTGTTCACCGAGTCGGAGTCGCGGCCATAGGTGGTCGCGAGATCGAAGTTCCAGGTCCCGACCTTGCCGCTCAGGCCGCCCGTGACCTGGTAGTCGTATTCGGTGATGGACTCCTTGGGGCTGAAACCCTGTGGCCGGGGGTTCACACCGTTCTTGCCGACGATCAAGTTCGGCACACGGTAGTTCTCGTAGGCCTGCCCCTTCTTGTAGCCCCAGGTGCCGAAGCTGTAGGCCTCGAGGTCGTCCGAGATCGAATAGCCGCCATTGTAGGACACCGTGGTCAGGCGGTACTCAGCGTCGCCGGCGATGCGGTTGAGATAGGGATAGCCCGACGCGGTCGCGATGCCCGGATAGTTGGCCAGGCGCGAACTGGACGTGGTGTTGTAGGGTGTGTTCAGCAGGCGCGGGTCGATGTCGCCGCGGAAGCTGAAGTCGTGATATTTCGTCTCAGCGGTCAAGTTCAGATAGGCGTTCTCTATCGGGGCGAGGCCGATGTTGACCGACAGGTCGCCGGTCTTGCCGCCGCCGTCGATGTACTCGCCGCCCGTGGCGACGATCGAGCCCCCGGAATCCTGCTTGCGCTGGATGATGTTGATGACGCCCGCGATCGCGTCGGTGCCGTACTGGGCGGCCGCCCCTTCCAGCAACACTTCGATGTGATCAACCGAGGCCATCGGGATGAAGTTCAGGTCGGCCGAGGCGCCGCCCTGGAACGGCCCGCCAAGGACGGCGAGGTTGGCCGTGCCATGCCGCCTCTTGCCGTTGACCAGCACGAGGGCGTGGTTGGGGCTCAAGCCGCGCAGGCGCGCCGAAAGCGTCAGGTTGGCGGTGTCGCCGCCGAACGCCTGGGCGGTGAAGGACGGTACCACATTGCTCAGGCCCTGTCGCAGGTCGGTCTGGCCCGAGGAGGCCAGCGCCTCCACGTTCACCACTTGGATCGGCGCCGGACTGTCGACGGCTTTCAGCCCCGTCTGGCGGGTGCCGGTGACGATCACCTCCTCCACCGTGGAGGAGGACTCGGCGGCGTCCGCCGCCTGCGCCGACTGGCCGACGACGGAGACCAGGCCCGCCAGGGAGACACCCGCGATCAGCTTCGTTCTTGTGTTCATTGTTATCGCCCCTCTCGAAAGCGGCCCGACCGGCCGCACATGTCCGCGCCGACCGGGTCAGGCGGGCGGAAATATCTGGACGCGAGCGGACGTCTGCGAGGACGACCGGCCCGTATTCGCCGTGGTTGCTTGGGAATAGATTTTGAAAGAGACGTCGATATGCACGCCTTCGGCGCGTCGTTCTCTACATTGAGTGTCGATTGTCCAAATATGGACTCGCATACTAGAACGCTCTCTCAAATATCGTGAGAGCCCGTCCCGTTCGCTTCCCCGTTCGAAACTATGTGTTTTCGTTAGGTACAACAGGTCGCGCGGCGATTTGTGCAATCGTCGGACGATACAAGTAAGAGCCTTCCGGTGAATCCTTCATGTGTCAACGAAGCAAGGAACTGAAATCCGAGCGTGACGCTTAAGGGGCGAATATGGATCATTCGCGCTCACTTTTTGTGCGAGACTCGCCCAGTAAGTCGATATTCGGGAGCATTATGACTCCCGTGTCGGATCCAAGACTGAGCATGATCGGCGAATATTTGCGGAATATTTAGGCGAGACCTGCCCGTTTCGTGGCCAAACGCGTCTATTCCGGGCGCCTGGCGCCGCCTTGTGCGGCAGGCGCCCTTGCCGCGCGGGGGCGACCCCGAGGCAGGTGGCGCCTCGGCTTGACCCGCCTACACCTTGACCGATTTTAGAGCCCGGCCGGCGCAACCCGCGCGCGGCAGCCTCCTGGGAGACCTCCATGCGCCGACTGCCGATCCTGGCCGCCCTTTTCGCCCTCGCCCTCGCCGCGCCCGCGGCCGCGCAGGTCAAGCACGTGGGGGCGCCTGCCGCGCCCATCGCAAAGGCCGTGGTCGTGCCGCCCGGCTACACCACCGTCTATGTCAGCGGGATCACGCCCCAGCCGTCCAGCGCAGGCCCGCCGCCGGTGTTTGGCGATACCAAAACCCAGACCATCAGCGTGCTGACCCAGATCCAGGACATCCTGAAGGCCGAAGGACTCACGATGGGCGACGTGGTGATGATGCGCGTCCTGCTGGTCGGCGACCCGGCCAAGGAGGGCAAGATGGACTTCGCCGGCATGATGGAGGGCTACAAGATGTTCTTCGGCACCGCCGAGCAGCCGAACAAGCCCGCCCGTATCACCAGCCAGGTGGCGGCGCTCGTGGCGCCGCAGCTCCTCGTCGAGATCGAGGTCCAGGCGGTGAAGAAGCCGTAGGGCTCCCCCTCACCTTACCTCTCCCCCGCGAGGGGGAGAGGGTAGGGTGAGGGGGTGCGCCCTAGCTCACCAGCTTCGTCACTTCCGCCACTTCATCGGCGGTGAGCTTCCAGTCGGCGCCCTTGGCGTTGGCGGCGATCTGCTCGACCTTGGTGGCGCCGGCGATCACGGAGCTCACCACCGGGTGGGCCAGGATCCAGGCGAAGGCCAGCTCCAGGAGGGTGTGGCCGTGGTCGGTCGCCCAAGCCTCCAGCTTCTCGACCTTGTCGAAATTCTTGTCCGACATCGCCTGCTGCGCCCGCGCGCCCCAGGCGGCCATGCGG
>CAMFIW010000287.1 GCA_945952355.1 uncultured Phenylobacterium sp.
TGGCCGAGCGCGGGCAGGCGTATGACCGCACGCGGGACCGCGCGGCAGGTCGGGTGACCGTCCTCTCGACGTTGGGTCTCGATCGGCAAGTCGGCCATGAGGGCGCGACGTGGCTCGACCGAGAGTTGGCCTCTCGTCAGCGCACCGTTCTGGCGGACGACGGATTCGGCCGGGACGTGACGGCCGCGCTGGCCAGGCGTCGGCGATGGCTGGCGGACAAGGGGTATGCCACGGAAGGCGTCGACGGGCGGATCCGGATTTCTCGCGACTTGGTGCAGCGGCTTGAGGCTCGTGACGTCGAGCGCGTCGGCCGCGCGCTCGCCGCCGATCGGGGGCGGGAATGGCAGCCCGCCATTCCGGGAAACCACGTTGCCGGGACGCTGGTCGGCTCCACGCAGCTTTCGAGTGGACGGTTTGCCATGATCGACGACGGGCTTGGCTTCAGCCTGGTCCCGTGGCGGCCCGCGCTCGAACAGCATGTCGGCCGCCTCGTGTCAGGGGTGGCCTTGCCCGGCGGTGATGTCAGCTGGTCGCTTGGACGACGCCAAGGACTAGGGCTGTAACTCGAAGAGGAAGAGCGCGGCAGACCGGTTGACGGCACTCACCAAATTGCACGCCAGGGCCGCCGGCTGAGCGCTCTGCGCGTCGTCGGCATTGAACGGATGGCAAGCGACCGCTTGATCTCCTCGTCATGTCTGCGACGAAGATCCTGTGGGGGCAGATCACCCTCGTTTTCGCCATCGTGCTCGTAGCCGTATGGGCATCCACGCAATGGACGGCCTGGCGGCTGGGTTATCAGCCCCAGCTCGGGCCACCATGGTTCGAACTCGCCCAGGTACCGATCTATTTTCCTCCAACCTTCTTCTGGTGGTGGTACGCCTTCGACGCCTATGCCCCCGCGATCTTCGTGGAGGGCGCCTGTATCGCGGCCTCGGGTGGCTTTATTTCGATCGGGGTCGCGATCGGCATGTCGGTGTGGCGCGCGCGAGAAGCGAAGAACGTGGCGACTTATGGTTCAGCTCGTTGGGCGACTGCAGTCGAGGCTCGCCATGCAGGCTTGATTGGTCCGGACGGCGTGGTGCTTGGCAAGCTCGGCGCCGACTACCTGCGGCATGAAGGACCGGAACACGTTCTCTGCTTTGCGCCGACGCGAAGCGGCAAGGGCGTCGGTTTGGTCGTGCCGACCTTGCTGACCTGGCCGGGCAGCTCGATCGTTCACGACATCAAGGGAGAGAACTGGGAGCTGACGTCGGGCTTCCGGTCTCGGCACGGCCGCGTGCTCCTGTTCGATCCCACTAATGCGGCGTCGGCCGCCTACAATCCGTTGCTCGAGGTGCGTCGCGGCGAATGGGAAGTCCGCGATGTCCAGAACATTGCCGATGTTCTGGTCGATCCCGAAGGCGCGCTGGAGCGGCGCAATCATTGGGAGAAGACCAGTCACGCCCTTCTGGTCGGTGCGATCCTGCATGTCCTGTATGCCGGTGAAGACAAGACGTTGGCAGGAGTTGCCGCATTTTTGTCAGACCCAAAGCAGCCGATCGAGACGACACTCAGGGCAATGATGACCACGGCGCACCTCGGCGAGGTGGGTGTCCATCCGGTCATCGCGTCGGCCGCGCGGGAGCTGCTGAACAAGAGCGAGAACGAGCGCTCGGGCGTACTCTCGACCGCCATGTCCTTCCTCGGACTATACCGCGACCCCGTGGTCGCCCAGGTGACGCGTCGCTGTGATTGGCGCATCCGCGATCTCGTCGAGAACGAGCGACCGACGACCCTCTACCTGGTCGTACCGCCGTCCGACATCAGCCGGACCAAACCGCTGGTGCGCCTCGTGCTCAACCAGATTGGCCGCCGACTTACCGAAGAGCTCCACGCCAAGGGACGGCGGCACAGGTTGCTGCTCATGCTCGACGAGTTTCCTGCTCTGGGTCGCCTCGACTTCTTCGAGTCGGCACTGGCTTTCATGGCCGGTTACGGATTGAAGGGCTTTCTCATCGCCCAGTCGCTCAATCAGATCGAGAAGGCCTACGGTCCCAACAACGCCATCTTGGACAACTGCCATGTCCGTGTGTGCTTCGCCACCAACGACGAGCGCACCGCGAAGCGCGTCTCGGACGCGCTCGGCACGGCGACCGAAATTCGCGATGCCAGAAACTATGCCGGGCACCGGCTGAGCCCGTGGCTAGGCCATCTCATGGTTTCTCGGCAGGAGACGGCGCGGCCGTTGTTGACGCCTGGCGAGGTCATGCAGCTGCCAGCGAGCGACGAGCTGGTCCTGGTTTCTGGGTGCCCGCCAATCCGCGCCAGGAAGGCGCGGTACTACGAGGACCGGCAGCTGACAGAACGTCTGCTACCACCGCCAGAGCCAGAACGGCTGGGAGATTCCGGCGTCACGCTGGATGATTGGAGTGCCAAAGCTTTTCCAACGGTTCAGGCGGCACGCGGAGAGGGAACCGGCGGTCTTCAGGGAGGGCAGCCCGTCGACGATCCCGCCAATGGCGGCATTCGTCGAGAGCCGGAGCTTGCCGAGCATGAAGACATCGCGGCCGAGCCCGTCACGCCGTCGCCCGAGTTCGAGTTTGCCGAGGATGAAGCCGACGAAGATGCGGTGCGAGCTCGCCGTTTGCGCGCGACGGCTCGGGGGCTCGCCCGCCAGGCCACGATGGATCCTGGCGATGGAATCGACTTGTGAGTGGATAGATGCGCACCAAGCATACGTTTCGCCTGCCACCCGATTTGGGGCTGAAGCTTGCCGACTATGCGTCGCGCAAACGTGTGCCGCAGGCCCATATCGTGGAGACCGCACTCGCCTCGTTCCTGTCGCCGGATGCCTCCGAAAGACTTGAGGGAGCGCTCGGCCGTCGCTTGGACCGGCTCGTTCGACAGGTCGAGCGTCTGGAACGGGATGTCACGATCTCCAACGAGGCGCTGGCGCTCTTCGTGCGCTTTTGGCTGACCACTACGCCGTCTTTGCCTGACGGCGCACAGCAGGCCGCGCAAGCCAAGGGCCGCGAACGCTACGAAGGTTTCGTGGATGCTCTGGGCCGGCGCCTAGCGAAGGGACGGACGCTCTCCGATGAGATCTCGCGGGACATCGGGCCAGACGAGGGTGCGGAACGCGACTCGCCCAAGGAGCCAGTTTAGCAGTCCCGCTCATTCGCACGCCCTTCTACGCCAGAGCACTACGATCCATCGGTTGTTATTGCGCCGAGCGTGTTGGTGCTTCTTCTAATCGACCCCGTTCGATGGCCGCTGCTTGCGGCCCAGCATCCCGGGGGTGACGATGACGATTCATTCCTTTCAGGCAGAGGTCATTTCTCGGGGCGCGCGCATGCTCCGCACCGCGCTCGGACCCGCAATCGCGACATGGCTCGAAGATCCGTCCGTCGTCGAGGTGATGCTCAACCCCGATGGTCGGCTCTGGATCGACCGACTGACGACCGGCCTGGCCGAGACGCAGGAGAGACTGGCAGCCGCCGAAGGTGAGCGCATCGTGCGGTTGGTCGCCCACCATGTCGGCGCCGAGGTCCATCCTGCCCGTCCGCGCGTATCGGCCGAGTTGCCCGAGACGGGTGAGCGGTTCGAGGGGCTGCTGCCGCCCGTTGTCGCGGCGCCCACCTTCGCGATCCGCAAGCCCGCGGTCGCCGTCTTCACCCTCGACGATTACGCCGGGGCAGGCACCATGACGATGGACGAGGCCGAGGCACTCCGGCGGGCGGTTGCCGACCGTCGCAACATTCTCGTGGCCGGTGGCACTTCGACCGGCAAGACGACGCTCGCCAACGCGCTCCTCGCCGAGGTGGCAAAGACGACCGATCGGGTGGTGCTGATCGAGGATACCCGCGAACTGCAATGCCGCGCCGCCAACCTCGTCGCCTTGCGCACGAAGGACGGTGTGGCGTCGTTGTCCGAGCTGGTGCGTTCGTCCCTGCGGCTGCGGCCCGACCGCATCCCGATCGGCGAGGTCCGGGGCGCCGAGGCGCTCGACCTTCTGAAGGCCTGGGGCACCGGCCATCCCGGCGGCATCGGCACCATCCACGCCGGATCGGCGATCGGGGCGTTGCGGCGTCTCGAGCAGCTTATCCAGGAAGCCGTCGTCACGGTGCCCCGCGCCCTGATTGCAGAGACGATCGACATCATCGCCGTGCTGTCCGGTCGGGGGAGCGCCCGTCGGCTGACGGAACTCGCCCGCGTCGAGGGCCTCGGCGCCAACTCGGACTACACCCTCTCACCTGCAGGAGAACGTCAATGAATCGCCCAATCCTCCGTCGTGCCGTAGGAACGGCCGCGATCTCGTCATTGAGCATGGCGATCTACTCGTCGGCAGCCTATGCGGCGGGCTCAAGCATGCCCTGGGAGCAGCCATTGCAGCAGGTCCTGCAATCGGTGGAAGGACCGGTCGCCAAGATCGTCGCGGTGATCATCATCATCGTCACCGGTCTCACCCTGGCGTTCGGCGACAGCTCCGGTGGATTTCGTCGCCTGATCCAGATCGTGTTCGGCATTTCGATCGCCTTTGCCGCCTCGAGTTTCTTCCTCTCCTTTTTTTCGTTCGGCGGGGGGGTCCTGGTCTGATGACCGAGCCCGTTCCCGGCTTCGTGGTGCCGCTCCACCGCGCCCTCAGCGAGCCGATCCTGCTGGGCGGCGCGCCGCGCTCGATCGCGATCCTCAACGGCACTCTGGCGGCGGCCATCAGCCTGGGACTGCGCCTCTGGGTCGCCGGCCTGCTGATCTGGCTTGTCGGTCACGGTGTGGCCGTCTGGGCGGCCAAGCGCGACCCGCTCTTCGTCGAGGTGGTGCGTCGCCACCTGCGCATCCCGGGCCGGCTCGGCGTCTGAGGGGACTGTCATGATGAATCTCGCCGAATACCGGAACTCGGCCAC
>CAMFIW010000288.1 GCA_945952355.1 uncultured Phenylobacterium sp.
GCCTGGGCCTCCTGTGGTCTCTGGTCTTCCTGCTGTTCCCTCTGTTCAATCGCGACCGCCTGCGGGCCGGAGACCTGATCGCCGGGACCATGGTGGTGCGGGCGCCGAAGGTCGTGCTCGCGCCCGACCTCGCACGCGAGGGGGTGAGCACCCTGGCGGAGCTCAGCTTCACCTCCCCCCAGCTCGACGCCTATGGGATCAAGGAACTGCAGGTCCTCGAGAACGTGCTGCGCGGGTCCGACCGCCGCACCCAGGCCGAAGTGGCCAAGCGCATCCGCGCACGGATCGGATGGACGGGCGGCGAGGCCACATCCGACCGCGCCTTTCTGCAGGCCTACTACGCCGCCCTTCGCGGCCGCCTGGAGCGTCAGATGCTGTTCGGCCGCCGCCGCGCCGACAAGTTCGACAAGCCCTAGTCGAAGACCTGGGCGACGTCTTCCGATCCCATGCCACCCACCATTCGACTTAACTCGACATAGAGGCCGCAGACGCCCGACAGGCCCACGAGGCCGAAGATCAGCCCAAAGATCTGAAGTGCGATGGTCAATCCGATCGCGCCGACCCTCGACAGGTTCGCCGTGCCCGAGAGCCCGCCGGCCGCGGAGATGATCGCGACCTCAAGGACAATCGCGGAGACCATGTAGATCAAGAGCAGTCCCGTGATCCGCCAGCGATTGCCTCGGGTCAGGCTGCGGCTTCGGCCAAAAGCCTGGAGCACCCCTGCGCCCTCCAGGACGCGAGCGGGCGCCACCATGGAGAACGCCACCGCCAGCATCACCCCGGGGACGACGAGCAGGATCGCCCCGAACCACACCGCGAGGAAGTACAGCACGAAGATCGCCAGCAAGGGCAGGATGTGGCCCACGCTGCGTCGGAGGCAGGTCCTGAGGTCGATCGGGGTTCCGGTCATTCCGCCGAACAGGACCTGCAGGCCCGCCGCGTGGAAGACGATCCAACCAACCTGGCCCACGATCAGGTTCGCGAAGTAGAGCGGCGACAGGACATAGCCACGCGCCATGACCCCACCCTGGCTCTGGCTCGAGATCAGTGTGAAGGCGCTCGGCAGCACGATCAGCAGGCCGATCAACGGCAACAGGCGCCCAAAGCTTTGCCGCAAGCCGCCGAACGTCAATTGGACCACGCTGCCGAAGTCGAGCTTCTGCGGCGTCGCGACGATGCTCGTCACACTTCCCCCCTGGAACCATGCAACCCCTGATCGAAGTAAGCATGGCCGTACGCCGCTGTCGACGCTCGCCTTGGGCGCGCGATGAGATCGGGCGTTCGGCGGCGGCTAGTCGAACACGGCGGCGAGTTCGGTCACGCCGACGCCGTCCTTGAGGCGGCGTAGTTCTGTGTAGAGCACCGCCACGCCCACGGCGCCGATCACGCCGTTGAGGACAGCGGCGATCATCACGCCGACGAGGGCCAGGGGGTTCAGCGCCGCCAGGCTCATGGCGCCGCCGAAGATCGATCCGAAGACGGCGCGGATCACGTAGCCGAGGATCGCCATCAGGACCATGAGGGCGAAGATCCTCCAGCGCGAACCACGGGTCAGATCGCGACTTCGGGTGAAGGCGCTGGAGATGGTGGTGCGTTCGACGACGGCCGCCGGCACCGCCAGGAGCCACACCGTGGCCAGGATCAGACCCGGCACGACCAGCAGAATGAGGCCCAGGATGAAGCCAACGCCGAAGATGACGCCAATCGCGATCAGCGGCAGAAAGTTGCGTAGGCCAGTCGCCAGGCCGTCGGCGACCGAGGCCTTGCGCCCGGTGAGGTCGGAGGCGGTGACGTGGATCAACGCTCCCTGCAGGATCGCGTTGGCGACGATGCCGATCAGGGCGGCCGCCATCGTGCCGGGAATGTTGGCCAGTCCCATGGCGCCCCGGAAGTCTCCGGTGCTCATCGGCCCGAGCATGCGCCACTGAAGCCAGCCTGACAGGACGGCTGGAATCCCCGCGAGGATCGCCGATAGGATCAGGAAGGTGACGATGTTCCGCCGGATCACTCCGAACGTGGTCTGGATGACCGCGCCGATGTCCAGCGCCTCCGGCGGATGGTCCAAGGCGGCCATGCGCGTCCCCCAGTCAGCGGTTCAACCCGAGGCGGCAGTTAGGCATGGCGGTGACCGCCTGTCCAATCCGACCTAAGGGGCGAGCAGGGACTGGGCGCGGGCGTAGCTTTCGGGCACGCCGATGTCGATGAAAGCACCTTCGAACACCCGCCCGCCCAGACGCCCGGCGGCGCAGAGCGCCGGCAGGATCTGGCTTTCCAGTGACACCGAACCAATGGCGGTGGGTATGGCGGAGCTGTCCAGGCGGTAGACGCCGCCGTTGATCAGGCCGTTGTCCAGATCGGCTGCGCGGGGCCGGAAACGGGCTACTCGCGCGCCGTCGAGCTCGACCGTCTCGTACCGGTCGGCGGGGGCCACCTCGTGCAGGGCGAGCGAGGCGGCGAAGTCCGAACCGTCGGCGAGGGCGCGCCAGTCGAAGTCGAACCAGGTGTCGCCGTTGACCAGCAGGAAGGCGGCGTCGAGCCCCGCCCGCGCGTGGGCCAGGGCGCCGCCGGTTCCAAGCGGCCTCGGCTCGACCGAGATCTCGATGGATACGCCGTGGCGCGCCGCGATGGGCTCAGCGGCCAGCCACGTCTCGATCACGCCGGCATGGTGGCCGGCCAGCAGCAGGATGCGGTCGAACCCGTGGCGCGCCGCCTTGGCGATCAGGTGTTCGAGGAAGGGCCGGCCAGCGACCGGAAGCATGGGTTTCGGCGTCTCGCGGGTCAGGTCGCCGAGCCGCGTCCCGGCGCCGCCCGCCAGGATGGCGCACTGGCGCAGGATCATTTGGACACACTCACCGGGGCACGCTCCAGGCCTCGGCGCCGTCGAAGGTGAACTTGACCGAACTCGCCTGGCCGCCGGCGGCGTTGAGCGCGGTGATCAGCCGGTAGCGGTTCTCGGGATCGGTGCAGAACATCAGGAAGCCGCCGCCCCCGGCGCCGGACACCTTGCCGCCCCAGGCGCCGTTGGCGAGGCCATGCTCGAACAGCCGGTCGACCACCTCGGTGGCGATGCCCGAGGCGGTGCGCTTCTTGGCGGCCCAGGAGCGCATCAGGATGTCGGCGACGGCGCGGATCTCGCCGCGCAGCATCGCCTCGCGCATGGCGGTGGCGTCGGCCTTCAGGCTGTGCATGCCGGCCAGGGTCTCGGGATCGGCCGAGACCAGGCCGCCGATCTGCTCCTGGATAATGGTGTCCGAGCGCCGCGACTGGCCGGTGAAGCAGACCACCAGCGAGCTCTCGAACTCGTTGAGATAGGCGCGGGGCACGCGCAGCGGGCTGACCAGCACCCGCTCGTTGGCCAGGAACTCGATGTAGTTCACCCCGCCGAAAGTGGCGGCGTACTGGTCCTGCCGGCCGCCGGCGAGGCCCAGCTTCACCCGCTCGATCTCGAAGGCCAGGCGGGCGATGTCGTAGGGGCCGAGCGGCAGGTCGAGAGCGACGCGGAAGGCCTCGATCAGGGCGACGGCCAGGGCCGAGGACGAGCCGAGGCCCGAGCCCGCGGGGGCGTCGATGGTGGTCGAAACGGTGAGGCCCGGCGCCTCGCCGTCCAGCCAGGTCTCGACCACGTGACGGTAGACCGCGCGGTGCAGGATCAGGCCCTCGTCGAGGCTGATCGCATCCAGGCTATCGAAGCGCTCCTCGGCGCCGATGTCGCGCGCGCGGAAGGAGATCGCGCCGTCCGGGCTGGGGGCGATGTGGGCGAAGGCGAAGCGGTCGATGGTGGCGTTCAGCACGGCGCCGCCGAACTGGTCGCAATAGGGCGACAGGTCCGTGCCGCCGCCGGCCAGTCCCAGGCGCAGGGGCGCGCGGGCGCGGACGTCGATGGCGCGGGCCGTGGGGCGGGTGAGCGCGATCATCGCTCAGAACACCCCGAGGCTGGAGATGCGCACGCGCGAGACCAGGGCGAGGCCCGCCACTACCACCAGGGCGACGAGCAGGCCGCCCATCTGCGGCGCCTGGTCCCTAAGTTGGACCGACAGCACACGGACGAACAGGGCGGCGAAGCCCCCGGCGATCGCCAGGCCAGCGGCGACATCGGCGGCGGAATGGGTGTGCAGGGTCACCCGCGTCACGCTGACCGCGACGATGGCGGCCAGGCACAGCGCCGCGCCGAGCGCGGCGAGCGGCCCGCGGCCGACCTTCAGGAAGACGGCCGCGCAGCAACCGTAGACGATGGCCGCCATGGCGGTGTGGCCGCTGGGCGCGCCGGCCGACGGCGCCCAGAGCGCCACCTGGTCCGGCTCCGGCAGGTGGCGGCCGGTCCAGAGCTTGATGAGGGTCACGAGGCCGAAGGTGGCCGCGTGGCAGGTCCAGAAGGCGAGCGCCACCATGCGGCCGAGATTGAACCAGGCCCAGATCACCAGGACGAGGCCCGCGGCGCTGGCCACGAACAGGTCGCCGAGATCGGTGATGATCCAGGCCGCGGCGTGCATCAGGCCTCGCTCAGCAGGACCTGGGAGCCGCCGCGATCGATGGCGTAGTTCAGGCGCGGCATCTGCTGGCTGGCCATGAAGGCCTCGAGCGCCTTGCCGTCGGACGGATCGAACAGCATCAGGAAGCCGCCGCCGCCCGCGCCGATCACCTTGCCGCCGAGCACGCCCATCTCGTCGCGCACGTGGTCGTAGATGCGGTCGATATGCGGCCAGGAGATCTTGGCGGAGAGCTGTTTCTTCGACAGCCAGTGTTCGTGCAGCATCCGGCCCCAGCCCTGCAGGTCGCCCTCGACCCAGGCGTCGCGGATTCGATAGCCCAGGGTCTTGATGGCGCCCAGGCTCTCGGCCTGTCTCTTATACACATCTGACGCTGCCGACGATATGCAGTGTGTA
>CAMFIW010000289.1 GCA_945952355.1 uncultured Phenylobacterium sp.
CGACGGCGCCGAGCTCTGGGGCAACTACCCGCAGACCTATTCCCTGGTCGGCCTGATCAACTGCGCCCACCTTCTGTCCAGGCCCTGGTCCAGCGTCCGCTAGCGGCGCCGCCAGGTTGGGCAATCACCAACTTGCGAACACACGCCTGGATCGAACAGGCGCACACAGGCGTTTGTTCGGCTCGTGGGCGAGGTATTCATGAGCTTGGCGGCGTTGAACCCTGGCCGGGAGCCCCCGGTCCTGGACCTGGCGGATGCGGCCCTGTTCCTAGACCTGGACGGGACCCTGGCGCCGATCGTCTCGCGGCCTGACGAGGTCGGGCCGGATCCCCGGCGCACAGGCCTGCTGGAGCGCCTGCGCCGCGCGTTGGATGGCCGCCTCGCCATCGTCAGCGGCCGTACGCTCGGCGACCTCGACCGCATTCTGGAAGGCCGCGTGGCGGCGCTCGCCGCCGTCCATGGCCTGGCCCGCCGCGACGCGCGTGGCGACCTCGTCTCGACCCCACCCCATCCCGGCCTGAACGCCGCGGTCGATGGTCTGCGCGCCTTCGCCGGCGGCCATCCGGGCCTGCTGGTCGAGGACAAGGGCCTCAGCGTCGCCCTGCACTATCGCCTCGCGCCCCTGCTCGCCGGCGAGGCGCGCGCGCAGGCCGAGCGGCTGGCGACGGACTGCGGCCTAGTCCTGCAGCCGGGCGACATGGTCATGGAGTTGCGAACCCCCGGCGCCGGCAAGGGCGACAGCGTCCGCGCCTTCATGGCCGAGCGGCCCTTCCTGGGCGCGACGCCGGTCTTCATGGGCGACGACCTGACCGACGAGGACGGCTTTCAGGCCGCCCACGCCCTCGGCGGATTCGGCGTCCTGATCGGTCCGCGCCGCAACACCGCCGCCCGCTTCCGCCTGCCCGACGTCGAGGCGGCGCTGGCCTGGCTGGAGCGGGCGCGATGAGCCGGCTGATCGTCGTCTCCAATCGGGTCAATCCGCCCACCGCGCGCGGCGACGAGACCGTCGGCGGCCTTGCCATGGCTTTGTCGGCGGCCCTGCGGCAGTATTCCGGACTCTGGTTCGGTTGGAGCGGCCGGACAGCGCCCGAGTTCACCGGCCAGCTCAGCCTCGAGCAGCACGACGGCGTCACCGTCGCCACGGTCGACCTCGAGGAGGCCGACCTTCAGGAGTATTACAACGGCTACGCCAACAAGACGCTGTGGCCGCTGTTCCACTATCGCCAGGACCTGACGGCCTACGACCGCACCTTCGACGCCGGCTACCAGCGGGTGAACCGCCGTTTCGCCGAGACCCTCGCCCCGCTGATCCAGCCCGGCGACCTTATCTGGGTCCACGACTACCACCTGATCCCGCTGGCGCGCGAACTGCGCCGGCTGGGCGTCACCAACCGGATCGGCTTCTTCCTGCACATCCCCTGGCCGGCCCACCAACTGATCGTCACCCTGCCGCGCCATCGCGAACTGGTCGCCGCCCTGTTCGACTACGATCTCGTCGGCTTCCAGACCGAGGGCTTCCGCCACGCCTTCGAGGAATATGTGCTGAGCGAGGCAGAGGGCCGTGTCGACCGGCCGGGCTTCCTGCACGCCTATGGCCGCACGGTGCGCGTGGAAGCCTTCCCGATCGGTATCGACGCCCGCGACTTCACCCGCATGGTCGGGAGCCCGCGCGCCCAGCACACCTACGACGTCATGGTCGCCCACACCGTCTTCCGCCGCCTGATCGTCGGCGTCGACCGGCTCGACTATTCCAAGGGCCTGGAGGAACGGTTCCTGGGCGTCGAGCGCTTCCTGGCCGACAATCCGGATCTTCGCCGCGAGGTCCTGATGCTGCAGGTCGCCCCGCTCTCCCGCGACGCCGTCGAGGCCTATCAGGAGATCCGCGGCCGGCTCGACGCCCTGTCGGGGCGCATCAACGGCGAATATGCGGACATCGACCACAACCCGGTCCGCTACGTGAACAAGAACTACCGCCGCGACGAGTTGGCCGGCCTCTACCGCGCCGCCAGCGTCGGTCTGGTCACCCCGATGCGCGACGGCATGAACCTGGTCGCCAAGGAGTTCGTCGCCGCCCAGGACCCCGACGATCCCGGGGTGCTGATCCTGTCCCGCTTCGCCGGCGCCGCCGACCAGCTGAAGGACGCCCTGCTGGTCAATCCGAACAGCCCCGACGAAATCGCCGAGGCCATCAAGCGCGCGCTCGCCATGGACCTGTTCGAGCGCAAGGCCCGCTGGCGCGCCATGTTCGACAACGTGGTCCGCGAGGACGTCACCGCCTGGCGGGACGCATTCGTCGCCGCCCTGCGCGCCCCGGGGGAGGCCTTCGCCCCCGATGGCGAGTTGCCCCAGCCGGCCACGCTCGAGGTCGAGCCGGACGCGCCGTCACCCATCGCCACACGCAAGACCTCCACGGGCCGCCCACCAGCCCGACACTAGGCTCAGTCCGCGAACCGGAAGCGGTTGAAGCCGTGGTCGTCAGTCGAGACCTCGATACGCCGGCCCAGCGGGTCGCGGGTGCGGAACTGGGTCAGGGTCTCCGCGTCTCCCTCAGCCTGGTTGGCGGCGAAGCGGCGGCCGTTGGCGTCCAGCCGTCCGATCGCCACGATCACGTCGCCGTCCGGCCGCGGCACGGTGGTGTAGGTCTCCAGGACGGCCGACCCCTGCGCCGTCTCGATCTCCAGGCCCGGCGTGTGGGCCTCCGGCGCCTTGGCGCGACGCGACTGTGGATTGGTCCAGTCGGCCGGATCGGTGGAATAGATTCCGGCGGAATACTTGGTCAGGAAGCCGCCGTTGGCGCCGACGAACACATAGTCGCCCGGCTTGGCCCGCGCCCGCTGCACCGCCTCGGCGATGGCGTGCATGGAGTAGTTGTTCCCCGCCCCGCCGAAATAGGGCAGGCCGCCGGTCAGGGTGAGGCCACGCGGGTCGTCCGCGGCGATCCCCAGCCCCTCGATCATGTTGAACACCGCGATCGGGAAGCAGGAATAGAAGTCGAAGGCCGCCATGTCCGCAGCCGTCTTCCCCGCCAGGTCGAGCGCCAGCTTGCCCGCCGCGATCGACTGGGGGCTGGCCGACAGGTCGGGCCGCTCCATCACGGTCAGCTCGTTGGCGTCGCCTTGGCCGTGCAGAAAGACCAGCCGCCCCTCCGGCACGCCGAGTTCCCGGGCCTTGCCCAGCGAGGTCAGGATCACCGCGGCCGCCTGGTTCACCTGGTCGCGGGCCACCAGCATGCGGGTATAGGGGTCGGCGACGATGCGGTTGCGCTCGTTCACCGCCACCAGCTCGGCGGCGCTCCGCGCAGTCGGCGCGGCCGAATAGGGATTGGCCGCCGCCACCCGAGTGAAGGGTTCGAATAGCGCCCCCATCGCCCGGGCGTAGGCGTCTCGCGCCTCGCCGAGCCGGCCCCGGCGGGCGTTCTCGAACAGAGCGTAGGAGGGGATCGCACCCCGCACGCGGTGCTTGCCGAGCGTGGCGGTGGTCATGCCTTCGAGGCCATAGCCCCGGTCCTCCAGATCGCCTTCGACCATCTCCGACCAGTCCGGCGTCTCGCCCTTGGCCGCCAGGTGCAGCACGGTCGACATGGCTTCCGAGCCGACCAGCAGCACGGCCTCGGCCTCGCCGGCCGCGATCGCAGCGCTGAACTCTCCGACCAGTCGCTGCGGTCCCTGGCCGCCCGTGATCTCCAGGATCGCACGCTTCGGATCGGCGCCGATCCGCTTGGCCACCGAGCGCGGGAAGTTGTTCGAGGCGCCAAAGGGCGGTTTGGCCACCGGGGTCGAGATTTCGAACTGGCGGATGCCCGCCACCACGTCGATGGCGCCGGCGAGGTCGCCCTTGGCTCCCGCGTCCGCCACCGCCGCCCGCGCCGCCTCGGCGCCCAGTTCGACAGGCGACAGCGCGCGATAGTCCGAATCCGTGGGGCGTTCCGCAGCCTGGCCGACGCCGATGAGGACGGGTGTGCGGTCGTCGAGCATGTCGGGTCTCCCAAGGATACCTCTCGTCCCTGCCACGCCTGCCGCTAGGGCAGACCAGCCGGATTTGACCCAACCTCCCCTGGGGCGTCCAACGGCATGGCGCGGTCGCGCGGCTGCCGTCATATTCGCGGCATGTCTGGTCCGTCCCTGAGTCGCGAACCGGCGCCGCGCGGCGCGCGACGCGTCGGGCGGGCCGCCCTTCTGGCCGGCATCGCCCTGGCGGGCGCCGCGACCGCCCAGACCCTAAGCTCCGCCCAGAAGACGGCCGTAGACATCTTCGTCGCCCGCACCAGCCTGCCGCGCGCCTGGGTCGCTTCGATCAAGCCAGGCCTGGTGGTGGCCATTCGCGACCGCGACGCCCTGGTGTCCCGCGGCCCGGCCGACCGGATCCACCTCGTCGGCGAGGTCGTCGACGAGGATGTGGCCGACCGCCTCGGCTACCGCTCCATGCGACTGGCGGTGGAGATCAACTGCGAGACCCGACGCGACCGCGTGGTCGAGATGGACGTTTTCCCCAACCCCAACCTGAAGGGCGAGGCTCGCGCCCGCGCCGTGCCGGGCGGTTGGGTCCAGCCGTCGGACGACGCCTATATGGGCGACATCCTGCGCGCGGTCTGCAAGGCGGCGCCGCGCCTGGCTCGCGAGGACGCGCCTATTCCGCCGCCCCGTCCCCAGGCGCGGCCGTCGCCGGAACCCGCCCGACCCGCCTCGCCGGTGGTGGTGGCCGCCACGACGCACGAGCGGGCGCCGGCCTGGACTCCTTTGCCGCGACAGCCCCAGGCCCTTCCGCCGCCGCCTGAGCGCATACCCGCGCCCGAGGAGCCGATCGCAACCGGCCCCCGCGCCCCGCGTCTCCTGGCCGACGCCGACCTGCTTCCCGCCTTCATGCTGGCCGCGCCGATCGTTCC